>JAEYRT010000258.1 GCA_023435325.1 Pseudomonadota bacterium
CTTCCTAGCAAGGCAGCATGCAATGGGTGACGAGCCATTGAATTCTTGTCCTACAAGGCCGTAATCCGAGCATTCCTACAGTCGTTGGCAAGGAGAAACTGTCATGTCCATATCACCTGCTCTCGACGCACCGCTCAGTCATCATACCTTTGGGCGTAGCCATATGGAGCCACCTTCGCTGCCGGGGCACATCCAGCAGAACCGGCAGTTGCACGCAGGGCAGGGTAATGAAGGTGCGTTTTCGGATCAACAGCAGTTTGCCGGTGCCTTGCCCCATGACTTTGATCAACGGGTGCGCAGTGTGGGCGAGTGGTAAAGCCAGGAAGGTGTCTTTCTGGCGCCCTTCGTTTGGCAGCAGCGGTGATTGGCCGGCGGTCCTTGGGACTCACCTTTTGTCCTGAGGGCTATAAATGTCCCAGCAGGCAATGAACAGAGCGGCAATCGCCGGACCTATGACAAAACCGGTCAGCCCGAATATCGACATGCCGCCCAGTGTGGAAATGAGCACGATGTAGTCGGGCATTTTGGTGTCCTTGCCCACCAAAATGGGCCGCAGCACATTGTCGACCAGGCCGATCACCATCACCCCGTAGGCGGCCAGCACCAGACCTTGCGTCACATTGCCCGTCGCAAGAAAGTAAATCGAAACAGGTCCCCAGATCAGGCTGGCGCCTACGGCGGGAAGCAGGGACAGGAACGCCATCAGCACTCCCCAGAGTACGGCGCCCTGGATGTCCAGAAGCCAAAAGATCAAGCCGCCCAGCGCACCCTGCGCGGAAGCGACCACCAAGTTGCCTTTGACGGTTGCGCGGATCACGGTGGCAAACTTTTCGGCCAGGCTGCGCTTGTGTCCAGGTTCCATGGGAATGGCATCCCGCACTCGCTGGGCCAGATGGGTGCCATCACGCAGCAAGAAATACAGCAAGTAAAGCATGACACCAAAGCTCACGACAAAGCTTAAGGTGTTCTGTCCAACTTCCACTGCCTTGCCGGCCACCAGCTTGCCTGCCTCTGCCCCCAGGCTGGAAAGCTTGCTTTGAATTTCCTGGGCAGAGGCGAGGTCGATGCGCTCCAGAAATTGCACCACCCATGTGGGCAAGGCGGCGTTGATTTGCTGGAAGTAGGAACCAAAATCCAGCTGGCCTGACGAGATGCGGTCATAGATGTGTACGGTTTCGCGCACCACTGACGAGCCGATCAGCACCAGCGGCAAGATGACACCCAGCAGGCAAAGCAGCAAGGTGAACAGGGTGGTCAGATTGGGTTTTCCCGGGAAACGACGCAGCAGGCGTTTGTTGAAAGGGTGAAACAAGATGGCAAGCACCAAAGCCCAGAACACTGCACCTATGAAGGGCCACAAGATCAGACCAAAGCCTGCGCTTACTGCAAGGAGCAACAGAAGAAATGTTTTATTGGTGGTTTGCTGTGTGCGCATGAAAGCAATGCAGGAAAAAAATCATCAGCAGCAATGTACGCTACTTGGAGAATTTGCCTAATGGTTGCAGGGATGCGGCAAAAGTTCCTACGCCGATGTTGCATTCCAGGCGCTAGACTGCTTTCGGATTTGCTGCAGTGCACGAAGGATTTTTCTCTACTCTTACATAAGACCTTCGTACCTGCTATCGGTTTCAGTGGCACAATGCCATACGCACAACAGGCCCTTCCATAGCCACAGTCGCATCCGCCAATCGGTTCAGCCGTGTCGCGGAAGGTTTACCAACCAGCTAAAGCTTCCTTCAGGGAAGTGAAGGTCAGCGGAATATGAGCGATCAGCCCACTGTCTACCAAGCCTATCAAGGCAACACCTATCTCTTTGGCGGCAACGCCCCATATGTCGAAGAGATGTATGAAAACTACCTGGCAAATCCAGGCAGCGTTCCCGATTCCTGGCGCGAATACTTTGACGCCCTGCAGCACGTTCCTGCTGTAGACGGCTCCGATGCTAAAGACGTTCCCCACCTGCCGGTCATCAATGCTTTTGCCGAGCGCGCAAAGCAGGGCGGCACCAAAGTGGTGGTCGCCTCGGGTGCTGACTCCGAACTGGGTCGCAAGCGCACTGCCGTACAGCAGCTGATTGCCGCTTACCGCAATGTAGGTCAGCGCTGGGCCGATCTGGATCCGCTGAAGCGCACCGAGCGCCCTGAAATTCCTGAACTCGATCCTGCTTTCTACGGCTTCACCGATGCCGACCAGGAAACCGTGTTCAATGTGGCCAACACCTTCTTCGGCAAGGACACCATGCCACTGCGCGAGTTGCTCAATGCACTGCGCGAAACCTATTGCGGCACGATTGGTGTCGAATACATGTATGCCACCGATCAAGTGCAAAAGCGCTGGTGGCAGCAGCGCCTGGAGTCCATCCGCTCCAAGCCTGCCTTCAACGCGGACCAAAAGAAGCGCATTCTGGATCGCCTGACTGCGGCAGAAGGCCTGGAGCGTTACCTGCATACCAAATATGTGGGTCAAAAGCGCTTCTCGCTGGAAGGTGGCGAGTCGTTCATCGTGGCAATGGATGAGCTGATCAACGCAGCAGGCAAGAAGGGCGTGCAGGAAGTTGTGATCGGCATGGCCCACCGCGGCCGCCTGAACGTGCTGGTCAACACCCTGGGCAAGATGCCCAAGGACTTGTTCGCCGAATTCGAGCATACCGCTCCTGAAGACCTGCCAGCTGGTGACGTGAAGTACCACCAGGGCTTTAGCTCGGACGTGTCCACCGAAGGCGGTCCAGTGCACCTGTCTCTGGCCTTCAACCCTTCCCACCTGGAAATCGTGAACCCCGTGGTCGAAGGTTCGGTGCGCTCGCGCATGGATCGCCGCAATGACCCCGAAGGCAAGCAGGTCATGCCTGTGCTGGTGCACGGTGACGCGGCTTTCGCCGGCCAGGGCGTGAACCAAGAAACATTGGCGTTGATGCAAACCCGTGGTTACTCCACAGGTGGCACGGTTCACATCATCATCAACAACCAGATCGGTTTCACTACTTCCGACCCCCGCGACAAGGGATCGACCACCTACTGCACAGACATCGTGAAGATGGTGGAATCCCCAGTGTTGCACGTCAATGGTGACGATCCGGAAGCTGTGGCGCTGTGTATGCAGCTGGCGCTGGACTACCGTATGGAGTTCCAGCAAGACGTAGTGGTGGACATTGTTTGCTTCCGCAAACTGGGCCACAACGAACAGGACACACCTGCATTGACCCAGCCGCTGATGTACAAGAAGATTGCCGCCCATCCCGGCACTCGCAAACTGTACGCAGACAAGCTGGCAGCACAGGGCCTGGGCGATACCTTGGGTGAAGACATGGCCAAGGCCTATCGCGCCGCGATGGACGAAGGCCGTCACACCCAGGAAGTGGTACTGACCAACTTCAAGAGCCAATACGCTGTCGATTGGAGCCCCTTCCTGAACCAGAAGTGGACCGATGCAGGCGATACCGCCATCCCACTGGCTGAATGGAAACGTCTGGCTGAAAAGCTCACGACCTTGCCTGCGACCGTGAATCCCCACTCCCTGGTGAAGAAGGTTGTTGACGACCGTGCAGCCATGGGTCGTGGTGAAGTGAACGTGGACTGGGGCATGGGCGAACACATGGCGTTTGCCTCGCTGGTGGCTTCCGGCTATCCCGTGCGTCTGTCCGGTGAAGACTGCGGTCGCGGCACGTTCACTCACCGCCATGCCGTGATTCACGACCAAAAGCGTGAAAAATGGAGCGAAGGCACTTATATCCCGCTGCAAAACGTGGCGGAAAACCAGGCGCCCTTCGTCGTGATCGACTCCATCCTGTCGGAAGAAGCCGTACTGGGCTTCGAATACGGCTATGCATCGAACGACCCTAACACCCTGGTGATCTGGGAGGCACAGTTTGGTGACTTTGCCAACGGCGCACAAGTCGTGATCGACCAGTTCATCGCCTCCGGTGAAGTCAAGTGGGGCCGTATCAACGGCCTGACCATGATGCTGCCACACGGCTATGAAGGTCAGGGTCCAGAGCACAGCTCTGCCCGCCTGGAGCGTTTCCTGCAATTGGCTGCCGACACCAACATGCAGATCGTGCAGCCCACGACCGCCAGCCAGATCTTCCACGTGCTGCGCCGCCAGATGGTGCGCAACTTGCGCAAGCCTTTGGTGATCATGACGCCCAAGTCGCTGCTGCGTAACAAGGATGCCACTTCGCCGCTGACCGAGTTCACTTCGGGTGGCTTCCAGACCGTGATCCCCGAGCGCGATGAAGCCATCGTTGCCAATGCGGACAAGGTCAAGCGCATCATTGCCTGCTCGGGCAAGGTTTACTACGATCTGGTCAAGAAACGTGCGGAACAAAGTGCAGACGATGTGGCCATTATCCGCGTCGAACAGCTGTACCCCTTCCCACACAAGGCGTTCGAAACTGAAATCAAGAAGTTTGCCAATGCCAAGGAACTGGTGTGGTGCCAGGATGAACCGCAAAACCAAGGTGCGTGGTTCTTTATTCAGCACAACATCTACGAAAACATGCAAGCAGGGCAAAAGCTGGGCTACGCCGGTCGTGCCGCCTCGGCATCGCCTGCAGTGGGTTATGCCCACCTGCACGCCGAGCAGCAAAAGAACCTGGTGGAAGCCGCGTTCGCCAAGCTCAAAGGCTTCGTGCTGACCAAGTAATAAAAAAGTAGACAGCCCCTGTCAGCACAGGGGCGCCCCCACACTTTTTGGAAAGAATTCAAAATGGCAATCGTAGAAGTTAAAGTTCCTCAGCTGTCCGAATCCATCGCAGAAGCGACCATGCTGAACTGGAAGAAGAAGGTCGGTGAAGCAGTTGCAGTGGACGAAATCCTGATCGAGATCGAAACCGATAAGGTGGTCTTGGAAGTGCCAGCTCCTGCTGCTGGCGTGCTGACTGAAATCATTCAAGGCGATGGCGCTACCGTGACGGCCGAGCAGCTGATCGCCAAGATCGACACGGAAGCCGTGGCCGGAGCCGCTGCTCCTGCCGCCGCCCCCGCGGCTCAGGCAGCTGCACCTGCTGCAGCTCCCGCTGCTGCTGCCAACAAGGGCGACGTGGCCATGCCTGCCGCTGCCAAGTTGCTGGCGGAAAACAACCTGTCCGCAGCCAATGTGGCTGGTACAGGCAAGGATGGCCGCGTGACCAAGGGTGATGCCCTGGCTGCCATCAAGGCTGGCGCAGCCATTCCTACCGGCGCTCCCAAGGCTGCCTTGCCCCAGGTGGCTGCACCTGCTGTCAAGGAAGACCTGTCGGGCCGTCCAGAGCAGCGCGTGCCCATGACACGTCTGCGTGCCCGCGTGGCCGAGCGTCTGCTGCAGTCGCAGTCCACCAACGCCATCCTGACCACATTCAACGAAGTGAACATGGCGCCCGTCATGGCGCTGCGCAAGAAGTTCCAGGACGACTTCGTCAAGGAACACGGCGTGAAGCTGGGCTTCATGTCCTTCTTCGTGAAGGCTGCTGTGCATGCGCTGAAGAAGTACCCCGTGCTGAATGCTTCGGTGGACGGCAACGACATCGTCTACCACGGTTACTTCGACATCGGTATCGCTGTGGGCTCCCCACGTGGTCTGGTGGTGCCTATTCTGCGCAACGCCGACCAGATGAGCTTTGCCGAGATCGAAAAGAAGATCGCTGAATTCGGCAAGAAGGCTGCCGATGGCAAGCTGGGCATTGAAGAAATGACTGGCGGTACCTTCTCCATCTCCAATGGCGGTACTTTCGGCTCGATGATGTCCACTCCCATCATCAACCCTCCACAGTCGGCCATCCTCGGCGTGCACGCCACCAAGGACCGCGCTGGGGTGGAAAACGGCCAGGTGGTCGTGCGCCCCATGAACTACTTTGCCATGTCCTACGACCACCGCATCATCGACGGCCGCGAAGCCGTGCTGGGTCTGGTGGCCATGAAGGAAGCGCTGGAAGATCCTTCCCGCCTGCTGTTCGACCTGTAATTCACACAGGGTTCGAGCATGAACGAAAACCCACCCTCGGCCACGCCCTGCGGTGGGTTTTTTCAAGCATTACAGATTTGAGATTTGAGCAATGAGCAAGCAATTTGACGTTATTGTGATCGGTGCCGGCCCCGGCGGTTACATCGCAGCCATCCGCGCCGCACAGCTGGGCAAGAACGTGGCCTGTATCGACGCCTGGTCCACCAAGGCCGGCACTCCCGCACCCGGTGGCACCTGCACCAACGTGGGCTGCATTCCTTCCAAGGCGCTGTTGCAGTCGTCCGAGCATTTCGAGCATGCCAAGCTGCACTTTGCCGATCACGGTATCAGCACCGGTGAAGTGGCTATCGATGTGCCCAAGATGATCGCCCGCAAGGACGCCATCGTGAAGCAGAACAACGACGGCATCCTGTACCTGTTCAAGAAGAACAAGGTCACTTTCTTCCACGGCACTGCATCGTTCTCCAAGGCGGTGGAAGGCGCCTATGAGATCAAGGTCGCCGGCAAGGCTGAAGAGACACTGGTGGCTCCTCAAGTGGTGGTGGCCACTGGTTCCAATGCCCGTGCACTGCCTGGCGTGGCGTTTGATGAAGTCAAGGTGCTGAGCAACGACGGCGCGCTGGACATCAACGCAGCACCCAAGAAGCTGGCGCTGATCGGCGCTGGCGTGATCGGTTTGGAAATGGGATCCGTATGGCGCCGTCTGGGCACGGAAGTGACCGTGCTGGAAGGCATGGACAAGTTCCTGCCCGCCGTGGACGAGCAAATCGCCAAGGAAGCCAAGAAGGCCTTCGACAAGCAAGGTCTGAAGATCGAGCTGGGCGTGAAGGTGGGCAATGTGGACACATCCGGCGAAGGTGTGAAGCTGGAGTACACCAACGCCAAGGGCGAAGCCCAAACCTTGGAAGTGGACAAGCTGATTGTCTCGATCGGTCGTACCGCCAATACCAACGGCCTGAATGCTGAAGCCGTGGGCCTGGCGCTGGACGAGCGCGGCATGATCGTGGTGGACGACGACTGCCGCACCAATCTGCCCGGCGTGTGGGCGGTGGGCGACGTGGTGCGTGGCCCCATGCTGGCGCACAAGGCTGAAGAGGAAGCCGTGGCCGTGGCCGAGCGCATCGCGGGCCAGCATGGCCATGTGAACTTCGCCACACTGCCTTCCGTGATCTACACCAGCCCCGAAGTGGCATGGGTGGGCCGTACCGAGCAGCAGCTCAAGGCCGACGGCGTGAAGTACAAGGCCGGCACCTTCCCGTTCCTGGCCAATGGCCGTGCACGCGCCCTGGGCGACACCACCGGTATGGTGAAGTTCCTGGCGGATGCTGAAACGGACGAAATCCTGGGCGTGCACATGGTGGGCCCCATGGTGTCCGAGCTGATCTCCGAAGCCGTGGTGGCCATGGAGTTCAAGGCTTCGAGCGAAGACATCGCACGCATCTGCCACGCGCACCCCTCGCTGTCGGAATCGACCAAGGAAGCGGCACTGGCCGTGGACAAGCGCACGCTGAACTTCTAATATCAATTTAGAAGCCAAATAGTCGCCAAGCCCAGGGTTGACCTGCGCTTGGCGCTATCGTTTTAAAGATCTGCATTTCCCGTGGATAGAAATGCAGCCAGAAAGCTGGATGAGCATGAGTCAGTCTGTCCGTGCGGCCTACGAGGCCGAACTTGCCGCGAAAGGTTTTACTGCCGATCCCGCGCAGTTGCGCGCTGTGGATGCGCTGCAGCGCTGTGCCGATGATTGGGCCGCTTACAAGTCCAAGCGCTCCAACGCGCTCAAGAAACTGTTCCAGAAACCGGAGATTCCACGTGGCGTCTACATGTACGGGGGCGTAGGGCGGGGCAAGAGTTTTCTGATGGACTGCTTCTTCAATGCCGTGCCGATCAAACGCAAGGTGCGCCTGCACTTTCACGAGTTCATGCGTGAGGTGCACCGTGAGCTGCACCAGCTGCAAGGCACGCAAAATCCGCTGGATGCGCTGGGTGCCAAGATTGCCAAGCGTTACAAGCTGATCTGCTTTGACGAGTTCCACGTGGCAGACATCACCGACGCCATGATCCTGTACCGCCTGCTGGTGGCGCTGTTCGATAATGGGGTGGGTTTTGTGACGACGTCCAACTTCACGCCGAATGGCTTGTATCCCGATGGCCTGCACCGCGATCGCATCCTGCCTGCGATTGACTTGCTCAATGCCCGCATGGACGTGGTCAACGTGGATAACGGCACGGACTATCGCCGCCGCACGCTGGAACTGGTTCAGCTCTATCACTGCCCGCTGGGGCCGCAGGCCGATGCCTCCATGCAGACGGCATTTGAGCAGTTGGCCGATGTGCCCGATGAAAAACCGGTTTTCCAGATCGAGTCGCGAGAGATTCCTGCCGTACGCCGAGCGGGTGGGGTGATCTGGTTTGACTTCCGGGAGCTGTGTGGCGGCCCGCGTTCGCAAAACGACTATCTGGAGATAGCCTCGCAATTCCACACGGTGCTGTTGTCCAACGTGCCTTACATGCCAGTGAACATGGCCTCGCCCGCCCGCCGCTTCACCTGGCTGGTGGATGTGTTGTATGACCGGCGCGTCAAACTCATCATGTCGGCAGCCGTGGCGCCGGAGCAGTTGTACACCGAAGGCCCGCTGGCCCATGAGTTTCCGCGTACAGTGTCACGCTTGAATGAAATGCAATCCCAGGAGTTTTTGTCACTTGAACGTCGGGTGGTGGACACTGGATTGACCTGATATGAGTGCTATGACCTCTTCTTGCCTGCTGTGGCGTGTGTGTGGCGCGGTGGCGATTGCCGCTGTGTCCCTGACGACCCATGCACAAACAGATGCTGCGACGCAGCAAAACCTGCAAGCCGCCGAAATCCAGCAACGTGCGCAGGCGCGTGAACAGATGCGTCAGGAAATCGCCACGCAGCGCAAAGTCCTGGAAGCCCGCAAGGCCGATGCGGAAAAAGCCTGCTGGCAGCGTTTTGCCGTGGAAGACTGTTTGCGCAATGTGCGAAGCCAGGCCCGGGAGCAGGACAATGTGCTGCACGAGCGGGAGTTGAGAATCAACGCCGAAGAGCGCCAGGAAAAGGTGCAGGAACGCTTGCGTGCCATTGAGCGCAAGAAGGACGAAAAACAAATTCCTGCGCCTGTGCAGGCAAAGCCGCGCAATGCGGAATCAGCGGTGACGGAGCAGCCTGCCGGTGCGCCGGGCGTCGGTGCGCCGGGCGTCGCAGCGCCGGCCGCCACAGCGCCCAAGAGCGAGGCCGATGTGGCACGTGCTCAGGCAGCGCATGCTGCCAAGGCGCAGGAGCGTGCAGCAGCACAGGCCGAACGTGCGCAGAAGCAGCAGGCTGAAATGGCCGAACATGCGTTGAGCGAAGCGCAGCGCCGCGAAAAAGACAAAAAGAACATGCAGAAAAAGCAGCAAGAGGCAGAAAAGCGCCGAGCCAGCAAGGCCGACGAGATTGCCAACCGCAAAGGTGCACCGCTGCCTTTGCCTGAAGGTTTGCCGCAACCCGCTAGCAACTAAAAAAGAGGAGCGGCTAGCGCTTTTGTATCAATGGTTTCAGGTATAAAAGTATTTGAAATCTTTATCTGACAAGCGTTGGCAGCTACTTTTTTAATCCTTCACCATGACTTTGCATGACCAGGTAGCAGCCGCTTTTGCACAGGATGGCTGGCTATCGCGTGCGGAGCCGCATTTCCGCCCACGCACGGGGCAAACGGCCATGGCCATGGCTGTGGCGCAAACGGTGGAGAAGGGCGGCATGCTGGTGGTGGAGGCTGGCACGGGTGTGGGCAAAACCTTTTCCTATCTGGTGCCCGCCTTGCTTAGTGGTCAGCGCGTGCTAATTTCCACCGCAACCAAGGCCTTGCAGGATCAGTTGTTTCTGCGCGATGTTCCGCGCCTCGTGCAAGCCTTGGGGCTGCCGCTGCGCATGGCTCGGCTCAAGGGGCGTTCCAGCTATTTGTGCCTGCATCGCCTGGGACAGGTGCACCAGAGCAAGGTGGCCCTGGATCCACAGGTGCTGCGTGCCCTGGCCCGCGTGCAGGCGTGGTCGCACGGTACCCGCACCGGCGATCTGGCGGAGCTGCCGGGTCTGGCAGAAAACTCCACCGTGGCGGCCATGGTCACATCCACCAAGGACAACTGCATCGGCAGCAGCTGCGCGCACTGGGAGCAATGCCATGTCAACACAGCGCGCGCCCAGGCGCTCGAAGCGGATGTCTGCGTGGTCAACCACCACCTGTTCTTTGCCGATATGGAAGTGCGGGATTCGGGCGTGGCGCAGCTGCTGCCCTCGGCCGGTGTGGTGGTGATTGACGAAGCGCATCAGCTCAATGAGACAGGGATTCAGTTTGCCGGTTGGGTGCTGGGCACACGGCAGCTGCAAGGCTTTATCAGGGACGTGCTGGCCGATGTGAACCTGCATGCGCGTGGCCTGGCGGACTGGATGCAGCTGCTGGGGCAGCTGGAACAATCCATCAACACCTGGCGTGCCATTGGCGGAGGCGTGGAGCCAGGCACGCGCTTGCGCTGGCTGGGAAAGGCACCCGAGCATTTGCCCGAAACCGTCTGGCGCAAGAGCCTGCACGGTGTGGGTCAATCTCTGCGTGCCGTGCTGATGGCCTTGGGGCAGGTGTCAGAAACAGCCAATGCCCTGGTGCCTTTGTATGAGCGAGGCACACGCTTGCTCACGCAGCTGGCCAGCTTTGCCCAACCTGTGCCTGACGATGCGGTGCGCTGGCTGGAGATCACCCGCCAGCACTTGCGCCTCATGGAGTCCCCTCTGAGCATTGCCCGCCTGATGCGTGAGCATCTTGGTCAAAGCGCAGAAATGGAAAACGAGACGCGTGCTGCGGCAGAGGACGCAGCACCCCGCAAGGCATGGATTTTCACCTCAGCCACCCTTGGGGATGACGATGACTTGCGCTGGTTCACCGAAACCTGCGGCCTGCGCAATGCGCAGGTGCTCAAAGTTGACAGCCCTTTTGACTATGCACACCAGGCGGTGCTGTATGTGCCGCCGTCGTTCCCCGAGCCTGCCCAGCAAGCCGCACACAGCGCCGCCGTGGCGCAACTGGCAGGAGATGGCGCTGCAGCATTGGGCGGGCGTACCCTCGTGCTGACGACCACGCTCAAGGCGCTGGAGGCCATCGGCACGCAGCTGCAGCAGCGCTTTGGCATGTTTGAACCCATGGATGTGCTGGTTCAGGGGCAGGGGTCCAAGCATGTGCTGATGGAGCGCTTTCGCGCAGGCACGGTCAACGGGCGCGGCTGCATTCTGGTGGCTTCCTCCACGTTCTGGGAGGGGGTGGACATTCCTGGTGATGCCTTGCAACTGGTGGTGATCGACAAGCTGCCTTTTCCGCCACCTGATGATCCACTGGTGGAAGCACGTTCACGTCAGCTGGAAGCGGTAGGCCGCAGCCCTTTTGCCGATTACATGTTGCCGGAGGCGGCCATGGCACTGAAACAGGGCGCCGGCCGGCTGATCCGCCGTGAAACTGATACGGGAATCCTGGTGGTTGCCGACACGCGCTTGCGTACCAAAGCCTATGGCAAACGCCTGGTGCAGGCGTTGCCGCCCATGCACCGCATCGGCAGCGAGCAGCAATGGCAGGATGCGCTGACCCGGCTATCGCAAGGCATGCTGCCTGTTCCCAAAGCGCTGTAAAGGCAAGTGTCCATGGACGGAACGACAGAGTGTCCAGGACTGCGTATCAATTTGACTCACAAGATCTAAGACGATAGTGCTGAAAAGCGCTGTTTTCCGCACAAAAAAATACCCGCTAGTTAGCGGGTATTTCGTTGCAAGCCTTGGTGCGCTTGCGCAATCTTGGTAGGCGCGATTGGATTCGAACCAACGACCCCCACCATGTCAAGGTGGTGCTCTAACCAACTGAGCTACGCGCCTGTGTTTGTTCGAAGCACGAACTATAGCAGGATTTCTAGGCCCTCAAAGGAAGTTCGCGCTTTTCACCAAATTTTCCACCAGGGGTCTTTTTTGGCCGGAGCGACAGTGGTGTCTGCTGTGTCTGCGAAATTGGCATCACGCACGCGCTTGGCGTCGTCACGCAGATCCGTCATGCCCAGCTTGTCGTAGGAATTGATCAGGATATCCAGGGCTTCCTGGCTGGCTGGCACGCCCTGGTATTCCGCAAGCGCCGTCTGCGCACGCGCGATGGCCGCAACATAGGCGCCGCGCTTGTAGTAGTAGCGGGCCACATGCACTTCATATTGCGCCAGCGAGTTGACGATATACGTCATGCGCTGGCGTGCATCGGGCGTATAGCGCGATGCGGGGAAACGCGTCACCAATTCATTGAAAGACTCGTAGGAGTCTTTGGCAGCCTTCTGGTCACGCTCCGAAAGATCCTGGCGTGACAGCCAGGCAAACATGCCCAGGTTGTCGTTGAAGTTCACCAAGCCTTTGAGATACAGGGCGTAATCCAGCGCAGGGCTGGCAGGGTGCAGTCGCATGAAGCGGTCCAGCGTGGCATGGGCTTGCTCTTTTTCACCTGCCTTGTACTGGGCATAGGCCTTTTCAAGCTGTGCCTGCTGGGCCAAGGGCGTGCCTGCGGCGCGACCTTCAAGCTTTTCAAACAGTGGAACCGCCCTGTCAAAGCCGCCAGCCTGTACTTCGTCACGTGCTTCGGTGTAGATACGCTCAGGTGTCCAGTTGGCAGTAGGGTCTTCTTTGGTGGACGAGCACCCGGCCAATACAGCCGCTGCACAGAGAACAGCAAGAACAGGACGTGAAATACGCGGCATGGCGAACAGCTTTCGGACAGAGGTTGTCATAAGTTCCAGTGAAACGACAGCCTCGGGCACGCCGCGGCTGTCTGCAATGCGTGCTGCATTGTATAGGGCGAATTCTGGTGCTTAGCAAGCCTGGGGCGGCCCCTTAAAACTGCGGGCATGCAAAGAACTGACGGCGATCGGGGCACCGTCTTTCTACAATGCCGCACTATGTTTGTTCACTTGCGCTTGCACACCGAGTTTTCCGTCATTGATGGAACTTGCCGAATCAATGACGTCGTCAGCGCGGCTGCCGCTGACGGTCAGCCTGCTTTGGCCATTACCGACCTGAACAATATGTTCGGCAGCTTGAAGTTCTATAAGGCTGGCCGTGGCAAGGGCGTGAAGCCCATTTTGGGGGCAGAACTCAATATGGAAGCCTGGGGCTCCGGCCCCACCAGCCGCATTCTGGTGCTGGTGCAAAACGAGCGCGGCTATCACAACCTGTCAGAAATTCTGGCGCGTGGCTGGACGGGCAATGTATCCAAGGTCCAGGCGCAGCCGTTTTACCAGTGGGAATGGCTCAAGGAAC
>JAEYRT010000046.1 GCA_023435325.1 Pseudomonadota bacterium
GTCCTCATCCGTCGAATGGGTCTGGACGGCGAACAGCAGTGTCTTGGGTTCTTCGCAGGGCAGATCTTCAATGCTGCCCAGTCCGGGAATGTCGCGGAACAGCTCTTTGATGGCTTCGCCGGATTCGCGCGCTTCCACCGGGCCGATCTTGATGTGCAGATGACGCAAGCCGCCAGCAACTGGGGCCGCCACAGGAGCGGGCGCTGCTGTAGGCGCTGGAGCCGCAGCTTCCGGCACGGGAGCAGGTGCCGTAGCTGCAGGTGCCAGCACAGGAGCCGCCGGCGCAGCGGCGGCTGGAGCGCCTTCACCGGCGGCCAGATGCGTGATGCGTGCGACCAGATCCGCAGTGGACATGGCCTCGCCTTCGCCACCAGCCTGGTGACGCGCCAACAGGCTGCGCGAGGCATCGGCCGATTCCAGCAGCACATCCACCATTTCCGGCACGGGCGTGATTTCATGGCGACGCAGGCGATCAAGCAGCGACTCCATCTTGTGGGTCAGCTCGGCAACATCGGTAAAACCAAAGGTGGCAGAGCCGCCCTTGATCGAATGCGCGCAGCGGAAGATGCCATTGAGTTCTTCGTCGTTCGCCTCGTTCAGGTCCAGATTCAGCAGCATCTGCTCCATCTGGTCCAGATTTTCAGCCGCTTCTTCAAAGAAAATTTGGTAGAACTGCGTGAGGTCGAAATCCGCTTCTGCCCCGCCTTGATGTATATCCGCCATTGGTTTTCCTAACTTTTTCTCAGCATCCGCCCCGTACTGGGTTAGCGAATGACCTTCTGTAATACTTCGATCAAACGGTTGGGATCAAACGGTTTCACCAGCCACCCCGTGGCACCTGCTGCCTTGCCTGCTTGCTTCATCTGGTCGCTGGACTCAGTCGTCAAAATCAAAATGGGGGTGTTTTTGAAGCGCGGATGCTCACGCAGACGGCGCGTCAGGCCGATGCCATCCAGACGCGGCATGTTCTGGTCAGCCAGCACCAGATCAACGTGCTGGGCTTCCGCTTTTTCCAAAGCATCCATACCGTCAACAGCTTCGACCACCTGGTAGCCGGCTCCTGTCAATGTGAAGGAGACCATTTTTCGCATGGATGGTGAGTCATCAACAGCGAGGATCGTATGCATGTAAAGCTCCAACGGACTTTTAGTTTTGAATAGGTTTCAGGCTCGCGAAATCAGAACAGCTCAATTGAACCGGCATCCATCTCACTTTGCGTAACAGGATTGGGGCGCTCTGGCTGCATGGACAGCACGGGTGCATCCAGCTCATCATCTTCACGCCCCATGGTTTCAGCAGCCAAACGAAAAGCACATCCTTGCAGCACCCGGGTGGTGTGCGCTATGAGCTGTGTTGCCATATCGTGAAATTGCAACTCTGTCACCGCGCTGCGCAGGGCCTCGCGCGCGGCAACCAGCTCCGGTGCGCTTTCCTCGCTCTTGCTGGAAAGCAGCACATTTGCCTCTCCAAAGCGCTCCAGCAAATTGGTCGTGGCATGATTGAGCAGACCTTCCAGACGGTGCAAATCCCGCATGACCACCAACAGGGAGTCCTGTAATTCGGCCGCAACCATGACAGGCACCTGCACGGCAGGCTCTGTAGATGGTGTTTGCGTTGCTTGCATCGTTTCTCCAAGATGGTGGAAGTCCGCATCAGGTGTGGACATGAAGGTGCTTTGCCGTGAACTCATGCGCCTTGGTTCAAGCCCTGGTCACGGCTTAAAGGTGGCCACCCCGAAAAGTTTGTTCCAAGATGTATCCAATCATAGCGCCCATCAGCCATTCATATCCAGCAGGTAAGTCTTTGCTCATACTTCACCTCGAGGATTCCTTGGCGGATCAGCGTCTGGCAAAAGTCACACTGCGCAAAGCAGGCATCGCCTGTGAGATTGTTTCCACCGATAACTTGTCCGACTTTATCAAGCAACTGCAAACGCAAAGCTTTGATTTGGTACTGGCTGACTACTATCTTCTCGGCTTTACCGCGCTGGATGCCTGGGAGCAAACCCGTGATCTGCCCGGATGTCCCCCCTTCATCCTGCTGTCCGGAGCCATTGGCGAGACTGCTGCCGTGGGGGCCATCCAGCAAGGGATTGCGGATTACCTGCTCAAAGACGATATCGCCCGGCTGCCGCATGTGCTGCTGCGCACGCTGGAAGTGCATGAAGCGCGCCTGGCCAAAGAGAAAGCCATGGAAGAGCTGGCGCGCTCTGAACGTCAGCTGGCCGAACTGACGGAGCACCTGCAGCAGTCGATCGAGCAGGAGCGCGCTGCCATCGCACGCGAGATCCATGACGATATCGGGGGTTCTTTGACGTCCGTCAAATTTGATCTGTCATGGATTGACCGAAATGCCACAGAGCCTAGCGTACAAAAGCATGCGCGCGATGCCTTGGACATGCTGCAGCACGCACTGGGCGCCAGCCAGCGCATCATGATGAATCTGCGTCCCCCGGTGCTCGAAGAAGGGCTGGTGGCGGCCGTGCAGTGGCTAGCGGAAAACTTCGAGTGCCGCACCGGCATCGTGACGCACCTGGATACACCGGCGCACATCGAGGTGGCACCCGCCATTCAGGTGGTGGCGTACCGCACAGCCCAGGAAGCCCTGACCAATGTCAGCAAATATGCCAATGCCACCACCGTTCATGTCGAGCTGTCCAATACCGAAGGACACTT
>JAEYRT010000060.1 GCA_023435325.1 Pseudomonadota bacterium
CCACAATCCATGCATTTCGCGGATGCGCTGCCCCTGCAAAGCGGCAAGAGCATTCGCGATTACAACCTGGCTTACGAGACTTACGGCCAGCTCAATGCCGACAAGTCCAACGCCATTCTTGTTTGCCACGCGCTGAATGCCTCGCACCATGTTGCCGGCGTATACGAAGGCCAGCCCAAGAGCGAAGGTTGGTGGGACAACATGATTGGTCCCGGCAAATCGGTGGACACCAACAAGTTCTTTGTCATCGGCGTGAACAACCTGGGTTCGTGCTTTGGCTCGACCGGACCGATGCACACCAATCCGGATACCGGTGAGATCTATGGCTCCAGCTTTCCGGTGCTCACGGTGGAAGACTGGGTCAACGCCCAGGCGCGTTTGCTCGACCAGCTGGGTATCCAGCAGCTGGCGGCCGTGCTGGGCGGTAGTCTGGGCGGCATGCAGGCGCTGAGCTGGACGCTGCAGTACCCCGAGCGCATGCGCCACGCTGTCGTCGTGGCCAGCGCACCGAATCTGAATGCCGAAAACATCGCGTTCAACGAAGTGGCGCGCCGCGCCATCGTGACCGATCCGGATTTTCACGGTGGCGACTTTTATGCGCATGGCGTCGTACCGCAACGCGGCCTGCGCATTGCCCGCATGATTGGTCACATCACCTATCTGAGTGATGACGTGATGAACCAGAAGTTTGGCCGTGAGCTGCGCGAGGGGCCGAACATCAAGTTCACCACGCAGGACATCGAATTCCAGATCGAGAGCTATCTGCGCTACCAGGGCGACAAGTTCAGCGGCTACTTCGATGCGAACACCTATTTGCTGATCACGCGCGCGCTGGACTACTTTGATCCGGCCAAAAAATACGGTGGCAGCCTCAAGGATGCGCTGGCCAAGAGCCTGGCCAAGTTCTTTCTGGTCAGCTTCACCACCGACTGGCGCTTTGCGCCTGGCCGCAGCCGCGAGATCGTGCAGGCCCTGCTGCAAAACGGCCGCGATGTGAGCTATGCCGAGATCGATGCGCCCCATGGCCATGATGCGTTCCTGCTGGACGACCCACGTTATCTGGGCGCCATGCGCGCCTACTTTGAAGGTATTGCCAAGGAGTTCACAGCATGAGCGCAACCCCTACGATGCAAGCATTGGCCCAGCTCGTGCCGCAAGGCGCACGCGTGCTGGATTTGGGCTGCGGCGACGGCAGCTTTCTGGACTATCTGCAGCGTGCACGCGGCTGCACCGGCTATGGCGTGGAGATTGATGACGCCAATGTGCTGGCGTGCATCAAGCGTGGCATCAATGTGCTGCAGCTCAACCTTGACGAGGGCTTGAGCATCTTTGATGACAACAGCTTCGACATGGTGCTGCAGATCAACACGCTGCAGCACCTGCGCAATACGGAGACCATGCTGCGCGAAACCGCACGCGTGGGCCGCATGAGTGTGGTGAGTTTCCCCAACTTTGCGCACTGGCCGAATCGCTTTTCCGTGCTGCGCGGGCGCATGCCGGTGACGCGCCACCTGCCTTATCAGTGGTATGACACGCCCAATATCCGCGTGGGCACGTTCAAGGACTTTGAAGTGCTGGCCAACAAGAACCGCCTGAATGTGGTCGATGCTTTTGGTTTGAAAGAGGGGCAGGTCATTCGCAGCCTGCCCAATCTGCGTGCCAGCACTGCCGTGTTCTGCCTGGAGCGCGGCTAATCACGGCGCAGGTGATTGCGCAGACCGATCCACTTTCCATCATCGCTGCCATGCCACGTTTTGCTGCCAACCTTTCTTTGATGTACACCGAGCTGCCGTTTCTGGAGCGCTTTGCAGCCGCTGCCCGGGATGGTTTCACCGCGGTGGAATATTTGTTTCCCTACGCTCACCCGGCTGAGGAACTGGCGCAGCAGCTCCAGGCCCACGGTTTGCAGCAAGTGCTGTTCAATGCGCCACCCGGCGGGAGAACGGCGCAAGCGATGTTGTCCGCCTGGGATGCGGGCATGCGCGGCACGCTGTGCATTCCGGGGCAGGAAGACGCATTCCGCGCCGGGGTGCTGCAGGCGCTGGCCTATGCCAAAGTGCTGCACTGCCCGCGCGTGCATGTGATGGCCGGTTTCGCGCCGCAAGGAGCAAGCGAAGCAACTTTGCATGCCACGGCACTGGCCAATTTGGCGTGGGCGGCGCCATTGGCCGCAGATTGCGGCGTAACGCTGATGCTCGAACCCATCAACCACCGTGACATGCCCGGCTACTACTTGCACACGCAGGCGCAGGCCCACACGCTGGTGCAAAGCTTGGGATCGGCGCAGGTGAAGGTGCAGATGGATCTGTACCACTGCCAGATCAGCGAAGGCGATGTCGCCACCCAACTGCGGCACTACCTGCCGACCGGCCGTGTGGGCCACATCCAGATAGCAGGCGTGCCCGAGCGCCATGAGCCCAGCGTGGGCGAGCTGCATTACCCGTACCTGTTTGAGGTGCTGGATGCGCTGGGCTACGACGGCTGGGTAGGTTGTGAATACCGGCCACGTGCAGGCACCAGCGAAGGTTTGGGGTGGCTGCGAACTTGGCAGCAGGGCCAAAGCTGATATCAATAAAAGAGCTGCTATCGCTTGTCTGTAAAGGTTTTTAAATAACTTTCATTTTGAAAACCAATACGGGCAAGCGTTAGGTGCTCTCTTTTTATAGCCTGCGCCTTATTTATTTGAGCCAGCCGCGCTTGCGGAAGTACAGCATGGGCCCCACAGCGCTGAACACCATCAGCGCCAGCACATACGGATAGCCATAGGCCCAGTCCAGCTCGGGCATGTACTTGAAGTTCATGCCGTAGACGCTGGCAATCAGGGTGGGCGGCAGCAGGGCCACGCTGGCCACCGAGAAAATCTTGATGATCTTGTTCTGGTTGATGCTCAAGAAGCCCACCGTTGCGTCCATCAGGAAGTTGATCTTGTCGAACAGGAACTGCGTGTGGCTGTCCAGCGATTCGATGTCGCGCAGAATCTGGCGTGCATCTTCAAACTGCTCGGCGCTGAGCATCTTGCTGCGCATCATGAAGCTCACGGCGCGGCGCGTGTCCAGCATGTTGCGCCGGATGCGGCCGTTCAAGTCTTCCTGGCGAGCGATGTCGGCCAGCACTTCCTGCGCATAGTCGTCACTGACGTTGCCGTCCAGCACGCGGGCGCTGACTTTTTTCAGGTCGTCGTAAATGCCTTCCAGCGTGTCCGCAGAATATTCGGCGTCGGCATCGAACAGCTTGAGCAGCACGTCCTTGGCATCTTCGATCAGCCCTGGCGCACGGCGCGCGCGCAGACGCAGCAGACGAAAGACCGGAATATCTTCGTCGTGGATGGAAAACAGCACGCCACAGGATTTGAGCTCGGCATTGTGCTGGTTCAGGATGTAGGCCACGCGCACACTGCGGGGGTCTTCTTCGTCATCGACCAGAAAGTCGCTGCGGATGTGCAGCTCGCCGTTGTCTTCCTCGTAAAAGCGGGCGGACTCTTCAATGTCCTCATCGGTGGCGTCTTCCGGAATGGACAGGCCGTAGTGCTGCTTGATCCAGCGCTTTTCCTCGAGTGTGGGGGCCTCCAGGTCCACCCAGATAGGCTGGAATTGCGTGAGTTCTTCCAGCGATTCGATTTCTTCCTGTACCAAGCGGCCGTTGGACAGCGAGAAGATATTGAGCATGCGGCTCTCCCAAATGTTGTTGTGGCTTTTGCGAGGGAAGGAGGGGGCGCTTCCAATCCTTTCACGTGCTGCGCAATGCCGCGGGAGAGAGGATGGAAGCTACCAACTGGGGTAGGTTTCCACAGGGATATCTCGTAGATGTGACAAACCCACGATTATGCCGAGGCTGCCCCGGGCGTGCAGGTTTGACCAAAGTGGCAATGGGGGTTAGGGACGGGAGGGTGGGCGCAGCGCATGTGCGCGGCACAGGTCGGCCCAGGCCGCCGGTTTGGCGTGGGGCGAGCGCAGCAGGTAAGCCGGGTCGTAGCTGACCACGGCAGGTACGCCATGCACCTGATGCACCTGGGCGCGCAGACGTCCCAGCGCCTCCTGGCTGCCCAGCACGGCGCGTGCCGGATGCAGGCCGAGTAGCAAGAGGCGCGTCGGCCGGATTTGCTCCACCGTCCGCGCCAAGCCCTGATCCAGCTCCTGCCAGGCCACGGGTGCAGGAGGGCGACCAGCCACCGGCAGGGCTTCGTGCCCCGGGCGCTGCATGCCTGCAATCCATACGTGGGGGCTGTGGTGCAGGCGCAGGGCACGCAGCATATTGTTCAGCAGCTTGCCGCTGTCACCTTCCAGGGGCGCGGCAGGGTGAGGGCATTCCCAGACGACCAGCCAGGCATCATCGGCATGGCCCCCGCTGGCCTGCGGAAAGGCCTGGATGACCGGTGCGATGCGCCAGGTGGCTGTTTCCACAGGCGCAGGGGTGACTGGCGCAGCGATGGGAGCGGCCATGGGTGCCGGGACGGAAGCGCGTTCCGTAGCCACAGCTGCCACTTCGGTCGCAGGGGGCAAGGCCCGGGAAGTGGCCACAGGCGCTTGCTGCACGACCGCATGTACAGGTGCAGATGCAGGCACAGCCGCTGCAGCAACTGCAGGCTTGGGCAGCCAGACGGTGATGCCCATTTCCTGCAGCATGGCGCGCTGGCGAGTGTCTAAGTTCAAGGCCATAGGGACATGCTCATCAAGATGGCGGTTTCTCGTTCGCCATGGTGTACCGGATAGTACTTCTTGCGCGCGCCGACCTGGGTAAATCCGTGGCGCTCGTATATCTGACGGGCACGCTGGTTGCTTTCGCGCACCTCCAGCCATAGCCACTGCGCCTTGGCTTCGTGGCGTGACCAGTGCGCCAGGCAATCCAGCAGTTCACGACCAAAACCCTGAGCCTGGTACAGCGGTGAGACCGTGATGTTGAGCAAATGCACCTCATCCAGGATTTGCATGGCGATGAAGTAGCCCAGCACATGCCCATCCTGCATCAATACCTGGCACTGGTAGCCACTGCGCAGGGCATCGACAAAGTTTCCCCGGCTCCACGGATGGGTGAATGCCACGTTCTCGATGGCGACCACCATGTCCAGCATGTCCTCGGTCATGGGCACCAGGCAGTGGCCGGTAGCCAGAGGCGCGTTCTTGATGAAGGACGCGGTGGCAGGGTGGGCAGCAGAGGCCCTGGGCTCTAAGGACGTCATGCGGTGGGTGCGTTGGTGGCGGCCAGCCGGGCCGCTTCACGTTCAGCCGTGGTTTGTGCCACCTTATCGCGGATATACAGCGGCAGGGCGTAGGAAGCATCAATCAACTGCCCCTCGGCCATCAACCTCGGTGCCAGTCGGAGCAGGGCTGCTGCTGTGGGCAAGGCATGCACATGCTGTGCGCCGGGGGCCAGACGTTCGGCATATACCACCTGGGCATTGCCCGCGACAGTTAGCCCCGCTGGAACTGTCAAGGCTTCGGGCGCGCACAGTCCCAGTTCATGGGTGGCGTTCCAATGTCCGTCCTGCCAACGATAGCCTGCGTGATAGACCTCGGACATGCGCGCATCCAGCACGGCCATGACATCGGTTGTGCCATGCAGCTGGCGTGCTTCTTCCGCTACAGCCAGCAGGGTGTCGACCGGCAGGACGGGCAGATGGGCACCCAGGGCCAGTCCCTGGGCGATCGAGCAGGCGGTGCGCAGACCGGTGAAGGAGCCGGGGCCACGACCAAAAACAATGGCCTGGAGGTCCCCCAGCTGCAGATCGAGGGCCTTCAGTCCTTGCTGAATGGCTGGAATCAAGGTGGCAGAGGAGTTGGCGCCTCCGGCTGCTTGGTGTTGCCACAGCTGGTCGCCACGCTGAATGGCGATAAACAAGGTGTCGGTGCTGGTGTCAAAAGCAAGCAAATTCATGGTGCGCGCTACAAAGAAAAGCCCGGCGCGCCATGGCGCCAAAGCCTGCAATTATCGGCCGCACGGCTGTGTTGCGTGCAGGGGCTTTGCCAAAACCGCGTGGCCCGCCCCTACACTGCGGGGCTATGTGGAAACCGATGTCATGGCGCAGCGTGCGCCGGAGTGTGGCCGTCGTGGCGCTGTGCAGTGCGGGCGGTGTGGTGGCGCAACCCTTGCCTGCGCCGGTGGAACATGCCTTGGTGCGCGCCCAGATACCACCGGATGCGCTGTCGATCTACGTGGCGCCGGTCGATCCGCAACGCGCCCCGCGCCTGAGCTGGCAGGCAGGAATCCCCATGAACCCGGCATCGGTCATGAAGCTGGTTACCACCTATGCTGCGCTGGAGCAGCTGGGTCCCACCTATGTCTGGCGTACCCCCGTGTACCTGGATGGTGTGCTGGACCAGGGGGCATTCCGCGGTACGGTCTATATCAAAGGTGTAGGTGATCCCAAGTTGGTGTCCGAACGTTTGTGGCTCATGCTCGGGCGTCTGCAAGGCATGGGAGTGAAAGCGATTGCGGGCGACATCGTCGTCGACCGCAGTGCCTTCGATGTGCATGGGCATGATCCTGCGGCTTTTGACGGTGAACCCTACCGTCCCAACAACGCGGGGCCGGATGCACTGCTGGTGAACTACAAAACCCAGGTGCTGGGCTTTATCCCTGATGTGGCTGCCGGTGTGGCCCACATCCATTACGAACTGCCCATGGGCCACCTGCAAACGCCTGGCAGTGTGCCGCTGGCACCGCAGGGTACGGCCTGTGGCAACTGGCGCTCCCAGTTGCAGGCGCAATGGGGCGATCCGCAGCGCATCCAGTTCTATGGGCATTACCCGGCCAGTTGTGGCGACAAAAACTGGCCGGTGGCGCTGCCGGACCCCGACAACTTTGCGCTGAAAGCGGTGGAGGGCATGTGGCGAAGCCTGGGAGGCAGCATCACCGGCTCCGTTCGCGAAGGCCGCGTACCCGAGGGGCTCAAGCCCGCTTGGGAAAACCAATCCCCAGCCTTGGGCGAGGTGGTGCGCGACATCAACAAGTTCAGCAACAACGTGATGACGCAGCAGGTGCTGCTGACCATGGGCAAAGAGCGCTTTGGGCAGGGCAGCTTTGATGCAGGACGCGCTGCGCTGGCGCAGTGGTGGCAGTTGCGCTGGTCGGCGGCAGACATGCCGGTGCTGGACAACGGCGCCGGCCTGAGCCGCACGGCACGGGCCAGTGCCCAGACCCTGGGGCGCATGCTGCAGACCGCATGGACGTCCTCGGTGATGCCGGAGTTCATCGCTTCCATGCCCATTTCCGGCATGGATGGCACGCTACGTCGCAGCAAGGCCAGCGCGAGTGCCCACCTGAAAACCGGCTCCTTGCGCGATGCCAATGCCCTGGCCGGCTATGTGCATGGCAACAGTGGTCAGCGCTATGTGCTGGTGGCCATGATCAACCACCCCAATGCCAATGCAGCGCGTCCGGTGATGGATGCGCTGGTCGACTGGACGGCGCAAGACTGAACCAAGCAACCGGTGTTGCCCGGCTGTTTGGGGGCTGTGCAAGCAGCTTTTAGCCTGCTGCTGCAGCGCGCTGCAAACGGTCGCGCACACCTTCCCAATCGCTGGTATCGGGTGGTGTCTCGATCCAGATCAGCTGGGCGCCCTGTTCGTCAAAGTCGCGCAGCGTGCCAAACAGCTCGCGTGCGGTGTCCATGGCTTGGCCGGGCATGGCGCGCAGATGTACACCTGCAGAGGCATTCTTCAATGCACTGCGGTGGTATATCGCGATGTGCTTGCCATCGCTGCCCAACAGGTCCAGCGCAGCTTGCAGTTGCTGGGCATCCATCAGGCGTACCTTGGCATTGGGCGCGTAGTGCGCCAAAAGTGTGCCGGAGGCACGTGGAGTATGTGTTGGCAGCTCTTCTTTGGAGAGCGGTCTTTGGCCGCAAGCGCGCTCGATGTCCTCACGGGTGATCGCACCGGGGCGCAGCAGCACAGGCACGCCGCGGGTGCAGTCGACGATGGTGGATTCAATACCGACCGCGCAGGCACCGCCATCCAGCACCAGGAGATCGTCGCCAAACTCGGTGGCCACGTGCTGGGCTGTGGTGGGGCTGACGCGGCCAAACTTGTTGGCGCTCGGAGCGGAAACACCCCATACGGGTGGATTCAGTTGCTGGCAAGCCTTGAGCACGGCCAGCGCCACAGGGTGTGAAGGACAGCGCAAGCCCACGCTGTCCTGGCCGCCAGTGGATGCCTTGGCGGCATCAGGCAGGCGCGGCAGGATCAGCGTCAGCGGGCCGGGCCAGAAGGCGTCGATCAACTGCTGGGCAAATACCGGCACTTCCTTGGCATAGCGCGTGATGGCGTCGGCGTCGGCCACGTGCACGATCAGCGGGTGGTTGGCGGGGCGGCCCTTGGCCGTGAAGATCTGGGCGACGGCCGCGTCGTTGTCGCTGTCAGCGGCCAGGCCGTAGACGGTTTCGGTTGGCAAGCCCAGCAGTTCCCCGCGCTGCAGGGCAGCGGCGGCGGCTTGTACCGATGCGTCGAGCTTTCCATCCAAAATCATCTCAGTTCCTCTGTGTGTCTTTCAGCAGGCTTCATAACGCATACGCCCTTGCCCAGTCACCTGAGCAAGGGCGTGCCCTGTCGAAGGGGATATTTTCGCTGTGGGGCGGACTTGCCGCCACCCCCGGCACGGGATGACCCCGCTTAGAACGGCGCAATGCCCAAGATTTCAGCAGCTTTGAGTGCCGTTGCACGCGCCTGTTCGGGCGTGGCAGCCGTGATATTCAAGTGCCCCATCTTGCGCGCGCGCTTGGCGTCGACCTTGCCATACAGGTGCAGGTGGCAGCCAGGCAGGGCCAGAACTTGGTCCCAGGCAGGCGTCTGGGCGGTATCGCTGTGCTTGAACCACAGATCGCCCAGCAGATTGAGCATGATGCTGGGGCTGTGCAGGCGCGGCTGTACCAGCGGTAGGCCGGTCATGCAGCGCACCTGCAGCTCAAACTGCGAGACATCGCAGCCGTTTTGGCTGTAGTGGCCGCTGTTGTGCGGGCGGGGAGCAATTTCGTTGACGACCAGCGAACCATCCTGCAGCACAAAGAATTCCACGCACAGCACGCCGACGTAGTTCAATCCTTGTGCTACGGATTTTGCAGCGGTTAGTGCTTGATCTGCTTGCGCTGCAGGCACATTTCCTTCGAAAACTTCGGTGACAGCCAGGATGCCATCGCGGTGCAGGTTACGCTGTACGGGCAGGTTCACGATGGAGCCATCACGGCCACGGGCGACGATGACGGAGCACTCGTGCGCCAGCGGCAGCATTTTTTCCAGCACGCAGGCCACGCGGCCCAGTTCGTCCCAGGCTTTGGCCAGATCTTCCAGGGTCTTGACGCGCACCTGGCCCTTGCCGTCATAGCCCAGGCGGGCCGTTTTCAGAATGCCTGGCAGCAGTTCGGCCGAAACGGCTGCCAACTGCTCGGGTGTTTCAATCACCGCATGGGGTGCGACAGGCACGCCACATTTCACAAAGTGGGCCTTCTCGGCTGCGCGATCTTGCGCAATCGCCACCGCTGAACCGGCAGGCGATACAGGCAAACTTTGCGCCAGCGTGTTGAGCGCGCCAGCGGGCACATTTTCAAACTCGGTGGTTACGGCCGCGCAGACTTGGGCCAGTTCGGCCAAGCCTTGTGCATCTTCATAGCCGGTGCGAATGTGGTGGTGGCTCACCAGACCGGCGGGGCTGGTGGTGTCCTGGTCCAGCACGGCCGTGAAGTAGCCCATGGCTTGCGCCGCGTGGGCAAACATGCGGCCCAGCTGGCCACCGCCGAGCACGCCTAGCGTGGCTCCGGGCAGGATCACGTTGTGGTCCTGGCTCATGCGTTCACGGGCAGCGTCATGGCGCGTGCCGCTTCGGTTTGCTCAGCGCGGAAGGTATTGAGCTTTTCGCGCAGGGCCGGGTTTTCGTTGGCCAGCAGGGCCACGGCAAACAGGGCGGCATTGGCAGCACCAGCTGCGCCAATGGCAAAAGTCGCTACAGGCACGCCCTTGGGCATTTGAACGATGGAGTGCAGCGAGTCCACGCCCTGCAGGTGGCGGCTGGCCACGGGCACGCCCAGCACAGGCACAGGGGTCTTGGCGGCAATCATGCCGGGCAGGTGGGCTGCACCGCCAGCGCCAGCAATGATGGCCTTGAGGCCGCGTTCGGCAGCCGCCTCGGCGTAGCGGAACATGTCATCGGGCATGCGGTGGGCCGAAACCACTTGCGCCTCGAAAGCGATACCGAATTGCTGGAGGATGGCAACTGCGTGCTGCATGGTGTCCCAGTCGCTGCTGGAACCCATGACCACACCGATCTGGATGGGGTTCATGTTCTCTCTCAAAGGGCGCTCGCCGCCCGGCCAAGTGGAAGCGGCGATTTTAAGGGTATCCCCCTTGTAGCGTGGTTTGCGGGGTCGTCACACAACACGCGGGCTTGAAATTGCGTCCATCGGGGCTTATCTCTGAAAGATCGCTAAATTGCTAGAGAATGGCGCGCTAGTGGCCCAGCGCGGCCAGACAATTTGATGCGCAGGTCTTGCGCACCGCACAGGGAAGCATCTGATGATTGATATCACCATTGAGAATTTTGAAGCCGAGGTCGTCACCGCCTCCATGACCACCCCCGTGCTGGTCGATTTCTGGGCCACCTGGTGCGGTCCGTGCAAGACGCTGGTGCCCACGCTGGAAAAGTTGGAGGCTGAATACGCAGGCCGCTTTACGCTGGCCAAGGTGGATGTGGATGCCAACCAGCAAATCGCAGGCATGTTCGGCATTCGCAGTGTGCCCACCTGTGTGTTGATGGTGGGCGGCAAGCCTGTGGATGGCTTTATGGGGGCACAGACCGAAGGACAGGTGCGCCAGTTTCTGGATAAGCATCTGCCCAGCGAAGGTGAACTGGCTGCCGAAGCCGAGGTGGACGAAGCCCAGCAAATGCTGCAGTCGGGGGACACACAGGCCGCCTTGCAAAAGCTGGCCGATGCCTTGCAAGCAGATCCCAACAATGACGACGCCCGCTTTGACTATGTGCGTCTGCTGATCACGACCGGTGATTACGAACAGGCCGCTGCGCTCTTGCAAGAGCCTTTGAAGCGCATTCCCAAACCCCTGCAATTTGAAGCCTTGCACCAGTGGCTGCAGTGCATGCTGTTTGTGCAGCAAGACGAGCGTGGAAATTGGGAGTTTGCGCATTTTGATGCCGCCATTGCCCAGAACAAGCGCGACTTTGATACCCGCTTTGCCAAAGCACAGGTGCTGGCAGCAGAAGGCCAGTGGACGGCATCGATGGACGAGCTGCTGGAAATCATCATGCGTGACAAGGCCTGGAACGATCAGGCTGCGCGCAAGCTGCTGGTCGGTATCTTGGAGCTGATCACCCCGGCCAAGCCCAAAAAGCAAGAGGCGGTGACAGGCCAAACGGCAGGTGGCATCCAGATCCTGGGCAAAGCCAGCGCCGAACAGGACGAGGCCACGGCGCTGGTCAACAGCTATCGCCGCAAGCTGAGCATGGCGCTGAACTGACGCCCTGCTGCCTGGAGCGACAAGGAGCGTGCAACGCTCCTTTTTCATGCAGGGAGGCCACTTCGACAGCGCTCATCCCTAAAGCGTTTCAGGGATGCCAGCAGGAGCTGCACATGCGCCAAGAGGTGCGGTATGCTGCACGACTGCAGCCTGCCGGAGGGGCTGTCATTCACTGAATTTGGTTCAGGACCTCCCCTTGACGCCTGAACTACTTGTCGAGGACTTCTACCATGGCATCCGTTAACAAAGTCATTCTGGTTGGCAACCTGGGGCGGGACCCCGAAATGCGCACCTTCCCGAGCGGAGATCAAGTCGCCAACGTCACGATTGCGACGACCGACCGCTGGCGTGACAAGAACACTGGCGAAAACAAGGAATCCACCGAATGGCACCGTGTAGTGTTCAATGGCCGTTTGGCGGAAATCGTGGGCCAGTACCTGCGAAAGGGCAGCCAGGTTTACGTTGAAGGTAGTCTGCGTACCCGCAAATGGACCGATCAGACCACGGGTCAGGAACGGTATGCGACTGAAATCCGTGCAGACAGCATGCAAATGCTGGGCAGCCGCCAAGGAATGGGCGGTCAGCAAAACCAGGGCTATGGCGAAGATGCGGGTTATGGCGACAATGGTGGCTTCGAAGCGCCTCGCCGCGCAGCACCTGCTCCCCGTGCCGCCGCACCTCAGCAGCGCATGGCCCCACCTGCACCGGCCCCTGCGCCCATGGCACCCCCACCACAGCGCGCTGCATCTGGCTTTGACGATATGGACGACGATATTCCGTTTTAACCGGCACCTTTACTGATTCGTTAACAAAAGGCCTGTGATGCAAGTTTCACAGGCCTTTTTTTCACGCAAAACCCGAGTTGCTACGGGGATTCGGCGGGAGCAGTGCACACCCTGATGTTCTACGCCAGACTTGCGTGTCTACATATTTACCCGCTTCGTCCATGTTTTCCTTTTATGCCAATGAGTGGCGGCGCTTGTTAGAGGCTTTTGATGCCGATACCCATGCTGCGCTTGCACGTCTGGTACACGATCACCGGCGCGAATTGGCCGAACATTTCTATCGCCACATGCTGAAGGACGAAGCCGCTGCAGGCATGCTGTCGCATGAGCAGGTGCAGACGCGCTTGCTGGATTCCATGCAGCGTTGGGTCGTGCAGGTCTTGGCATCGAGCAGCGAAGATGACTTGGAAGCACTGGTGGCGCAGCAAGTCAAAGTAGGCGAGGTGCATGCACGCATTGATGTACCCGTACACATCGTACTGCGGGGTGCGCGCAGCCTCAAAGATGGCCTCCACTTGCTGGTGCAGCAGGAATCCGCCCATTTGCAGGTGTCCGTGCTGCGTTTGGCGTTCAGTCTGATCGATCACGCCATGGAGGCCATGGCGCAGGGCTATGCCGTTTCACGCGAAAGCAACTCGCGCACCAAAGAAGCCTACCGACTTTTTACGGCCACGCAGAATCTCTCCACTGTGCGTGAGCAGCGTCGCGCCGAGCTGCTGGATTGGGAAAATCAGTGTTTGTATCTGCATGCCATGGGCGCTGACAGCCAGCCGCTGAGCAATCTGTCCGCCTCTGATTTTGGTTTGTGGTTTCGCCACAAAGGCGTGGATATGTTCCATGGTGCGCCTGGCGTGCAAAACATTCTGGACACCATGGCGCACATTGATAGCAAGCTGCTGCCTGCGCTAATGCAGAGCAAGGGCGCAGCCGCTCCCTTGCTACAGCTGCGGGAGCAGACGCGACATATTGCAATGAGCCTAGATGCGCTGTTTACGCAAAACAGCGTCATTGAAGCCGGGCGCGATGTGCTGACCCAGTTGCTCAACCGCAAGTTCTTGCCCGTGGTGCTGGCCAAAGAAGTGCAATATGCGAGCAAGAGCGCTTCGCCTTTCAGTGTGCTGAGCATTGATATTGATCACTTTAAGCAAATTAATGACTGCCATGGCCACGAAGGGGGTGACATGGTGTTGCAACAAGTGGCGGCCGTGCTGAGCAATAACATTCGCGGCGGTGACTATCTGTTCCGGCTGGGAGGGGAAGAGTTTCTGATGGTGCTGGTAGACACGCCGGCAGAAGGCGCAGCCAAGGTGGCGGAGAAGCTGCGTGCCCAGATCGAGCGCGAGGAGTTTTTCCTGCAGCGTGACCTCAAAGAGAAAGTCACCATCAGCCTGGGTGTGGCGAGTTTTGATGGTCACCCTGACTATCAGCGCATCTTGCGCCAAAGCGATGCAGCCTTGTACCGTGCCAAGGCCCTGGGGCGTAACTGCGTGGCAATCGCATAAACGGGCTTTCCCGTGATGAAAAAGGGCCTGCAGTATCAGCACTGCAGGCCCTTGCTGTATGGACGACGTTGGCGCTTAGCCGCGCAGATTCAGTACATCGAACATATCGTATTGACCGGTGGTTTTGCCTGCGAGAAAACGTACCGCGCGCAAGCTGCCTTCGGCATAGGTGGCGCGACTGCTGGACTTGTGCGTGATTTCGATGCGTTCGCCCGTTCCTGCAAACAGCACGGTATGGTCGCCCACGATATCGCCGCCGCGCATGGTGGCGAACCCAATGGTGTTTTCCTTGCGCTCGCCGGTGTGACCAAAACGCTCGTATACAGCGCGGTCCTCTAGTCTGGTGCCTTGGGCCTCGGCAATCACTTCACCCATTTTGATGGCCGTTCCCGAGGGAGCATCCACCTTGTGTTTGTGGTGAGCTTCCACGATTTCAATGTCGTAGCCTGTGTTCAGCGCCTTGGCAGCCATTTCCAGCAGCTTGAGCGTCACGTTCACGCCCACGCTCATATTGGGTGCGAGCATGATGGCCGTCTTTTGTGCATATGCCGCGATCTGGGCCTTTTGTGCTTCGCTAAAACCGGTGGTGCCGATGACCACCTTGACCCCGAGCTCCGCGCATACGGCCAAATGTGCCATCGTGCCTTCTGGGCGAGTGAAATCGATCAAGAAATCAGCCTTGGACAAGGCAGCATGCAGATCGCTTTCCAGCAAGGCGCCGCTGGACTGGCCCAAAAAGGCGGCTGCGTCAGTGCCCAGGGCAGGGTTGCCGGGCAAGTCTAGGGCCGCGGTGAGCGTGCAGTCCTTGCTGTTCTGGATGGCTTCCACCAGCATGCGGCCCATGCGGCCCGAGGCTCCGGCGACAGCAACGCGCAATGAAGGGGAGGAAGAAGTCGTGGTCATAACAAATCCGCAGATCGATCAAATATGCAAAGCCGCTGCAGCGGATGCCGAGCGGCCTGTGGGCAGTAGCATGAAACGCATGCTGTGCAACAATCAGTTGCGCTCCAAAGGTGGATAGCTGCGTTGGGTGGGTTGTACATTGTCTTCCGGTGTGTCGGAAGTCTTGGGCTTGACCGGATATTTGGACAGCTGCTCTTCGGTGGCCTGTAGATTGGGAACCTTGATTTTGTCGGTCGGTTTGCCCAGGGTGGCAACAAATTCGGACTCAGAAGGCATTTCGTCGCCTTCTGCACGCACAAAGCGCTCTCCTTCGAAGAACACCGTCAGCTTGCGGGTCTGTTCTTGCACGTCTTCACGCTTGATGGTGAAGACGTATTCCCAGCGGTCCGCATGAAAAACGCTGGTCACCAAGGGGGTGCCCAAGATCTCGCGTACCTGCTGACGGCTCATCCCAGGCTGCAAGGCCTGGACTTGCTCACGCGACACAAAATTACCTTGCACCACCTCCACTTTGTAAGGGGTGATGGCACTGATGGCATTGCGAGTGGTTTCACCGACGCTGCTGCATGCAGCCAAGAGTGCGGCGAAGGACAGTGTCAGTGCCACGCGGAGGCGACAACGAGCTTGTACGTGCATGGGTAATAGGCCAAGGATATGATCTACCCCATTGTAGCGGCAGGTTTTGCTTGGGCTTGTGCATGTTTTGACTGCCCGTGCTAAGGCCGTTTTTATGTCTGGTGCTGCTGTCACAGCTTGTACCCAACGCTCACTCTGCATTCGTCCATGAAGAATATTGAAGACCTCAAAAGCACCGGCCTGAAAGCGACCCTGCCTCGTCTGAAGATTCTGGAAATTTTCCAGGGTGGCAAACAGCGTCACATGACGGCGGAAGACGTGTTTCGCGTGCTGCTGGATGAGCGCTCGGACATAGGCTTGGCGACGGTCTATCGCGTACTGACACAGTTCGAGCAAGCCGGCATCTTGCTGCGCAGCAATTTTGAAAGCGGCAAGGCGGTTTATGAGCTGAATGAAGGCCAGCACCATGACCACTTCGTCTGCACTTCATGCGGCAAGGTCGAGGAGTTCTACGATCCTGAAATCGAGAAGCGCCAGCAAATGATTGCGGACCAAATGGGTTGGAGCATTCAGGACCACAGCATGTCGCTCTATGGTCAATGCGCAGATTGCGTTGGCAAAGCAGGCAAGCGCTAAGCACGCTCTCTTCGTATCGAGAAGTAGGAAAGGCTCCATCAGGAGCCTTTTTCGTTAAAAACCGAGACGGGTGTGCAAGCCCGTCCACTCCACCTGCAGCGCTATCTAAAGCTGGCCGTGGGTGCGCAGTACATTGGCCAGTTCAACGGCAGACTTGACCTGCATTTTGTCAAACACGCGGGCGCGGTGCACTTCCACTGTGCGTACGCTGATATCCAGCTGGTCCGCAATCAGCTTGTTGGGGACTCCTTCCACCACCAGCTTCATGACGCCGCGTTCGCGTTCTGTCAATTCGGCCAGGCGATTGAGCAAGGCATGACGCAATGCATTTTCTTCGATGTATTTGGCAGATTGCTCCAGGGCCTGATCGATGCGATCCACCAGCACATTGTCAGAAAACGGTTTCTCACAGAAATCAAATGCGCCTTGTTTGACGGTCTGCACAGCGGTGGGCACATCGGCATGGCCTGTCAAGAAAATCACCGGAATGGTTTGGATCAAACCTTCACGCTGCTTGAGCTGATCAAACAGTGCCAGCCCGCTCATGCCTGTCATGCGGACGTCCAGAAGCAGGCACTGAGGCTGGCGAGGCACCGTGCGTTCTGCCAGCATCTGGAGAAAGTCCTCTGCGCAACTAAAACTTTCGCTATACAAACGGCGCGAACGCAGCAGCCACGCCAAGGCGTCACGCACATCCGCATCATCATCCACGATATACACCGTAGCATTGGTCACAGGTTCCATAGGAATCAGCTTAACTTGTCTGTATCGCCTGCAACAGGCAGGCTGAAGGTAAACACGGTACCACGTGGGATATTGGGGTGAAAACGCAGCTCTCCACCATGCTGCTCGAGCACCGTGCGACACATGCTCAAGCCCAGGCCCATGCCCTCATGCTTGGTGGTGAAAAACGGTGTGAACAGCTGCTCGGCCACTTCCGGCGGGATGCCACTGCCGTGATCTTCTACAGCGAAGAGCACGCGGCCTGTATGCTCTTCCCACTGTACCTGGATCGTGAGGCTGCGGTGTGAAGTATCCATGTTTTCCATGGATTGCATGCCGTTGCGTGCCAGGTTCAGCAAGACCTGTTCGATCATGATGCTGTCGCAGAACATGGCGGGCAGTTGTGGCTCCACTTTCACCTCGACCTGTACTCCCAGTTTGCTGGCCTGCAACCGCACCAAAGGCATGACCGCTTCCAGCAATTCCTGGGCCGAAATCACTTCATGGGTCTGGCTGCGACGGCGTACGAAATCTCGCACGCTTTTGATCACCCGGCCTGCCCGGTCGGCCTGAAAAGCAATGCGCTGCATGGCCGAGCGCAAGTCCAGCAATCGCTGTTGCAGACTGGTGTGGTCGAGCATGTGCAGATCGCCATCGCGCTCTAGCATGTTGAGTGACCCATTGGCATAGCTGGACATGGCCATCAGGGGCTGCGTCAGCTCATGGCTCAGGAGCGAAGCCATTTCGCCAACGGTTGCCAAGCGTGCCGTGGCCTGCAGGCGCTCGTACGAAGCGCGGGAGAGCTCCTCCATGCGACGTTGTTCCGTGATGTCGATGAACGCACTCATCCAGCCAGTTTGCTGGCCCTGGGCATTGATCAAGGGCGCTTCAAAAATCAGCACGGGAAAGCGCGTGCCGTCCTTGCGCATGAAGACGGATTCGTGTCCCTCACGCGCTGCGGGAATGGCACCTGCCAGCCGTTTCGCCTGGCGACGCACATATTCTTCGGCCAGTTCAGGCGGCCAGTAAGGCGCGAAGCTCTGGCCCAAGAGTTCCTCGGCGCTGAAGCCCACCATGGCACAAAAAGCGGGGTTGACATAGCTGATGCGACCCTGCAGGTCACGTGCACGCAGTCCGGTGATCAGGGAGTCTTCCATGGCCTTGCGAAAGGCCAGTGCATCTCCCAGGTCGCGTTCCGCACGCAAGCGGCGGCGGTTGTCGCGCACCAGCACAATCAGCACCGATCCCAGGGCGATGGCCATGGCCGTCACCAGTGCAGACAGGACGTTGGGAAACACGCTGGGCGCGCGGTGCCAGCTGTCCATGCGCAGCACCATGGTGGTGCCCGGCAGATCCAGCAACTGCTGGGAGGTAAACACCCGTGAACCGCGCCACGCTGCGCCCACCAGAGCCAGGCGCGTGCCGTCTGGCTCGGTAAATGACACCTCTTGGCTTTGGGTGAGGTTTTTGTTCAGTTGGGTGCTCAGGATGTTCTGTAGTGAATATGTTCCCACCACAAAGCCCTTGGTCTGCCCACTTTCCATCTGGGGCAGACACACCTCCATCAGCTCCGCTCCCATGGTGTCTCCCAGAATCTGGAAGTAGCTGGAGGAATAGGAAGGACTGCTGGTGCGCTGTGCATTGGTGCAGGCCGTGACGGCATGGCTGAAGGACTCCTGACGCAGGTCGGCATCCCACTCAACCGAGCGGTAGGGCGTTTCTGCAACTTGCAGCACCTGCATGGAGGGGCTGCGCCATTCCACGCGCAGCAGCTCACGTCGGACTTGCAACAGCTCTGCCACGCGCGGATTCCACTGTTCTGCAGCCAGGCTCAGGCCATTGACGGCCTGCAGATCCTGCAGGTTGCGATTCAGACTTGCGCGTATCTCCACCACTGCTTGGGCAGTGTCTCTGTCGAGCTTGTCCTGAACCTGCGAGGCTTCATAGCGACCTGCCAGCCACACCATGAGGATGAGCATGGTGACCACTAAAACCACCAGTAATGTCCACAAGGACCAACGCCGCCAAGCGCTATGCCAGCGCTGCCACGGCCAGGGCTGAAGAGGATTCACAAACAACGATGTTCCAACGCAGGCAAGCGCTGGCGCACTTGCTGCAAAAATGCAGGGTCTAGATCTGCACAACTCACTCCCGCACCGGGCTGTACCTGCTCTGCAAGCACCTGCCCCCACGGATCTACCACCATGCTGTGGCCCCAGGTCCGGCGGCCATTCACATGGATGCCTCCCTGTGCCGCGGCCAGCATGCAGCACTGGTTTTCAACGGCACGTGCCCGCAGCAGCAGCTCCCAGTGCGCTTGGCCAGTGGTGTAGGTAAAGGCGGCAGGCGCCAGCAAAATATCAGCGCCCTGTGCGACCTGTTGCCTATACAACTCGGGAAAGCGCAGGTCATAGCACACGCTCAGGCCCAGTTTCCACGTTCGGCCAGTGCGATCCACCATGTCCGCCACCACCGCCTGCTGACCTGACTCAATGACTGCAGCTTCGTCGTAGTGCTCGAGATCCATCGTGAACCGAAAGAGATGGATTTTGTCGTAATAAGCCGCTCTTTTTCCCGATGGATTCCACAGAATGCAGGTATTGCGCACTTTATCTGCGACAGCACCGCGAATGGGGATGGTGCCACCTACCAACCAGATGCCATGTCTTTGTGCGCATGCCGCCATGGTGGTTTGGATCGGTCCTTCGTCCAAAGCCTCTGCCCACGCCAATTTGTCCGTGTCCTTGAGGCCCATGCCGCAAAAATATTCAGGCAAGACCACCAGCTCGGCGCCTTGTGCACTGGCCTGTGCCACCAAATGCAGGGCCGTTTCCAGGTTCTCCTGTACATCGGGGCTGGACACCATCTGCAAAACAGCAACTTTCATGGGGTGCTCCTCCGGCCACACGGGCCGCTAATTTGTCTTCTGGCTAGGCACAGGTTCAACCACAGGGTCTGCCCACGTGCCATGGACATGAAAAGTGCGTGTAGCCGCTTCCATCAACGGTCCACGCAAAAACATTTGTGCCAAGAAACTTCCCAGTCCGAGCACCGGATTGATGGCTGTGGCGGCCAAAGAGGCTGTCATGGCGTTGATCTCAGGCACGACCACCACCTTCAGATCCTGGGTTTCATTCACCAGACTGGCCTTGCCTTCCATCAGTACTGCCGCGTTCAGTCCCTTCATTTGCAGGTTGTTGGTGCGCGCCACACCCTGCTCCACACCGATGTCGCCCCGGATGAAGTCAAAAGCGAAACCTTGGCTGAAGACATCGCGAAAATCTAGTTGGATACGCCGTGCCAGTGATTGCAAACTCAACACACTGAGCAATTTTCCGATGCCTGGTTCCGCCTTCAGAAACTGTCCTTGCTCGACTTGCATGTGAATACCACCATCCATGCTGTGCCAGTCTGGAGTAATCGGGGCTCCACGCCAAGCGATATGACCGCTCAACTGCCCCTTGCCGTCGCGAATCACTCCAGGCATCCCGAAACGCTCCAGCAATTTGCCAGAGCTGTCC
>JAEYRT010000096.1 GCA_023435325.1 Pseudomonadota bacterium
CAACGGTGGCCAGCCTTCTGACACGCCGCTGCCAGCGCTGCAGCCGACGCCTGAAGACCGTGCGCCGGACTTCACCGACGTGCAGACCACCCGCCCGGAAGCGGCATTGCTGTATCGCCTCTCCGGCGACTACAACCCTTTGCACGCAGATCCTGCGGTCGCACAGGCGGCCGGGTTCGAGCGCCCCATCCTGCACGGCCTGGCCAGCTATGGCCTGGTCACCCGCGCCCTGTTGCGCCAATGCGCAGGCGGTGATGCCTCGCGCTTTCGCGCACTGGACATCCGTTTTGCCTCGCCGGTGTTCCCCGGCGAGACATTGGTGACTGAAATCTGGCGCGTCCCTGGCAGCAACACGCAATACCAGGTGCGAGCCAAAGTCCAGGAGCGGGACAAAGTGGTGTTGAGCCACGGCTTCGCCGAACTGGCCTAAGCCCCGGGGACTGCGGGCCGCACCACGGCATCAGCAGTCCCATTTCCCGCGCGACAGCCTGTGCTGTCGTGCATTTCGTTTTCTCATAGGGATCGAAGCCATATGCACCAAGACGCCGTGCTGACCACCGTAGCCAACGGTGTGGGCACCATTACCCTGAATCGCCCCGAAGCCCGCAATGCCCTCGGACTGGAGATGCGGGAAGGACTGGCCAAAGCCGTCGTGCAAATGCGTGATGACGCCGATGTGCACACCGTGGTCATTACAGGTGCCGGTGGAGCGTTCTGCTCGGGCGGCGACATCAGCCTGATGCTGAACAGCCAGCAAAGCAGCGTTGGCTATCGCGCCCGCATGCAGGCACTGCACCAGTGGTTCTCGGAACTTGTGAACATGGAAAAGCCCGTGATCGCAGCCGTGGATGGCCCCGCTTTCGGTGCGGGCCTGAGCCTGGCGCTGGCGGCAGACTTCGTCCTCGCCACGCAGCGCGCCAAATTCTGCGCCGTCTTCGGCCGTATCGGCTTGGTGCCGGACCTGGGTGCCATGCATCTGCTGCCACGCATCGTGGGACAGCAAAAGGCCAAGGAACTGGTTTTCACCGCGCGCACCGTCTCCGCACAGGAAGCCCAGCAACTGGGCATCGTCTACGACATTGCGGAAGACGCCGCGGCACTGCAGGCCAAGACACAGGAACTGGCCGCACGTTTTGCCGGTGCGTCCACGACCGCCATCGGCATGGCCAAGCACATCATGAATCAGGCTTTTGAACTCAATGGCCACGCCATGGCAGAACTGGAGGCCTTTGCACAGGCCACATGCCGCAGCTCCGACTACCACCAAGATGCCATTCGCCGTTTCAAGGACAAACAGCCCTTGCGTTTTGACTGGGACCGCAAAGCATGAGTGACCTGGCCCAAAGGCTGCAAGCCCTGCTGCGCCCCGGAGACACCATCTGGTGGGGGCAGACCACTGCAGAACCGCTGACGCTCACGCGCACCCTGACCCAGCACCGCCATGCCCTGGCCCAAGGTGGCCGCTTGCAGGTTTTTGTCGGACTGGGCTTGTCCGACACCCTGCAGCCCGAGCATGCAGACGTGCTGGATTTTCTCGGCTACGCCGCCAGCGGGCCTCACCGTGCACTGGCCAAGGCGGGTGTGCTGGACATCATTCCCACGCACTATTCGCAGCTGCCGCCGCTGATTGCCGAAGGGCGCATTCCTGCCGATGTGGTGTTGGTGCAGGTATCGCCACCCGATGCCCTGGGCCGCTACAGCCTGGGACAGGTGCGTGAATACCTGCCCGCCGCCATGGAGCATGCACGCCTCATCATTGGTGAAGTCCACCCCGATGTCCCCTGGACCTTCGGCGGGCCTTATCTGCAGGCCCAGGACTTTGCCCTGCTCATTGACTCGGACAGCACCCTGCCCGACATGGCACGCGCCGAACCAGGCCTGGCGGAAAAGGCAATTGCGGCCCATATTGCCGGCCTCATCGAAGACGGTAGCTGCATCCAGCTGGGCGTGGGCAATCTGCCTGAAGCCGTCACGGCCGCCCTGCGCCAGCACAAGGACCTTGGGCTGCACAGCGGCGCCATTGGCGACGGGATTGCAGAGCTGGCAGAAGCCGGCGTGCTGACCAATGCGCGCAAGAACATCGCCACGGGAATGGGCACGGCAGGGGTGCTGATGGGGGGTGAGCGACTGCGCCGCTGGGCACACCAGAACCCCCAGCTGCAGGTGCGCGAAACAGCCTATACCCATCACCCCGAAGTGCTGGCCGGCATCCACAAATTCGTGGCCATCAACTCGGCCATTGAAGTGGATCTCACAGGCCAGATCAATGCCGAAGTTGCTGGTGGCGTGTACATGGGTGCTGTTGGCGGTGCCATGGACTTTCTGCGGGGAGCCGCACGCAGCAAGGGAGGCCTGCCGATTCTTGCCCTGCCCTCCACGGCCAAGGCGAACAGCCGCATCGTGGCCCAGCTGTCCGGCCCAGTCAGCACGCCCCGCGCCGACGCGGGCCTGATCGTGACCGAGCATGGCATTGCAGACCTGCGCGGCCTGCCACTTTCCCGCCGGGTGCGCCGCATGATCGACATTGCCGCCCCCGAGCACCGAGAACCACTGGCGCAGCAAGCCCACCAGCTGCTGCGCTCCTGCGGAGCAGCCTTCAAAGACTGACCGCCCCGACAACACACTACCTTAGGAGATTCCCCCCATGCGTCGAGCCGCCATTGTTTCCCCCTTGCGCACGCCCGTCGGCACCTTCGGCGGCAGCCTGCGCCCCGTTTCTGTCGAGGAGCTGG
>JAEYRT010000125.1 GCA_023435325.1 Pseudomonadota bacterium
ACGCCTAGTAATTACCCCTAAATCTTTTCGCATACCCCACCACAGCTCATTGATCACGACTGCTTTTGATCGAAATCAAGGGTATTCCCTCAATAAATTTCTGAGTGTTTTCCATAGAGTCTCCCCCTTTCTTCCCCCAAGAGCTTCAAGGAGACCACCATGCGCACTTTTTCTTTGCCCCGACGAGCTTTGCTGCAAGTAGCAGCAACCAGCCTTGCCCTGGGTTCGCTGGGTGTATCCGCACAAAACAGCTACCCTGAGAAGCCCGTGAAAATTGTGGTGGGCTTCTCCGCAGGCGGCACCACAGATGTGGTGGCCCGCATCATGGCCAAAGAGCTGACGGAAGCCCTCGGTCAAAGCTTTATCGTGGAAAACCGCCCAGGTGGTGGCAGCAATATCGCCACGGACGCCGTGGCTGCCGCTACACCGGATGGGTACACCCTGCTATTTGTGGCAGTGACCAGCACCATCAACCAAACGCTGTATCCCAACATCAAGTTTGATTTGAGACGCGACTTTGATGCCATTGCCCTCGGCGCCAAAGTGCCCAATATTCTGGTCGTGCACCCCAGCGTTCCTGCCAACAATGTCAAAGAATTCATTGACTGGGCACGCGTGAACAATGACAAGATTGCCTATGCGTCTTCAGGCAGCGGCACTTCCATTCACATGGCAGGTGAGATGTTCAAGGTGCGTACGGGCCTGCAAACCCAGCACATCCCCTACAAGGGCAGCGCACCTGCAGTGACCGACCTCATCGGTGGGCAGGTGCAGTTCATGTTCGACAACATGCCTGCCTCCTGGCCCCATGTGCAAAACGGCAAGCTCAAGGCTTTGGCCGTTACCACCAAGACCCGCTCTCCTTCGGCCCCCGACGTGCCCACGCTGGAAGAAAGCGGCATTGCCCCCTTTGATGTCACCAGCTGGTTTGGCCTGATTGCGCCCAAGGGCACGCCCCAGGAAGTGATCACCAAGCTCAACAAGGCAATGAACGCCGCCTTTGACAAGCCTTCGGTCAAAGAAGCCTACGCCAAGCTCGGCGCCATTGCGGAAAAGAACACGCCTGAGGAATTCAGCCAGTTCATCTCGCGTGAAATCGAAACCTGGGCACCCGTGGTCAAGGCTTCGGGCGCGACGGTGGACTGAGCAGCAAACGGCACTTCACCCAGACAAAGGGCAGGTTCTCACCTGCCCTTTTTCCATGCTGCTGCCTGTCCGGCTCAGGGGCTCAGAATGAGGCCGGCAGTTTGCCATCCCTCAACAAGGCGTAGACCAGTTCTACGAAGTACTGCACGCCCTTGGGCAACACCTGGTCATTGAAGTCGTACTTGGGGTTGTGCAGCGAGGCACTGTCTTCTCCATTGCCCATCCAGATATAGACGCCGGGACGGGTCTGCGCCATGAAGGAAAAATCTTCCGAAGCCATGCTCGGTGTCAAATCACGGCGCACATTGCCTGGGCCCAGCACCTGCTCGAGCACCTCGGCACAGATTGCGGCGTGCTGCGGGTGATTGATGGTAGCGGGGTAGCTCACGCGGTAATCCAGCTGCGCCTCCAGTCCATGCAGTGCGCAAGTGGCATGAATGGCATCGCGCAATCGCTGCTCGATGCGTGCACGCTGCTCCATGTCGAAGCAGCGCACGGTGCCACGCAGCTTGATGACCTCCGGCATGACGTTATAGGTGTCACCGGCATTGAAGCTGGTCACGCTCAGCACGGCTGGCTTGTGCACCTCTTGCTCTCGGGCAATCAGGGCCGGCAATTGGGTCACCAGCTGGCATGCGGCCAGCAGTGCATCCTTGCCCAGATGCGGCATGGCAGCGTGGCAGCCCTTGCCGATCAAGCTCAGGTCAAAAATGTCAAAGGCTGCCATCACCGCCGTGCTGTGCACCGCTGCCGTGCCCACGGGCAGACCGGGCCAGTTGTGCATGCTGTAGACGGCGTCCATGGGAAAAAGCTCGAACAAGCCCTGCTCGATCATGGTGCGCGCGCCACCCTCGTTTTCTTCGGCAGGCTGGAAGATGAAATGCACGGTGCCTGCAAAGTCCGGGGCCGAAGCCAGCGCCTGCGCTGCGCCCAGCAACATGGTGGTGTGTCCGTCGTGACCGCAGGCATGCATGCGACCGTCGTTCACCGACTTGTGCTCACAGGTGTTGAGCTCCTGCACATGCAGCGCATCCATATCGGCACGCAGGCCTATGGAAGGGCCGTCACCACGGTTGCCACGCAGCACCGCCACCACACCCGTGCCAGCCAGGCCGGTGTGCACCTCCAGACCAAAGCCTTGCAACAGCTGCGTGACGCGCGCACTGGTGCGGTGCTCCTGGTACGCGGTTTCAGGGTGACGGTGAAAGTCATGTCTCCACGCCTGCAGCGTTTGCTGTCCGGGCCATTTGATGGTGTTCATGACAAAGTCCTCTTCTTCAAATAATCAAAGTTGATAGCTCGCTACGCTGTACCCACAACGCATAGCCACCAAAAAAACTGCCCCGCAGTACACCGATGCTGTACTGGCGAGGCAGTGGTTTCAACCCTTGCTTGGAAAGACTGCAGTCACATCGAGCCCACAAAGAACTCGGCAATCACGGCAGCGGCCAGGAACACACCGGCATTGGCCATCAGCGAGACCACCACGATGCGCCAGCCCAGACGGCGGAATGCGGGGATGTCCTTGGCCAGCGACAGACCGGCAAACGTCAGCATGGGCGTGATCATGGCCAGGAAGTTCACCTTGCCCGTAATGGCCGCCACTTCCGCAGCATAAGGCACGGCAGGAAATGTCAGGGCCATGGCCACAAACGAGATCCAGCACACGGCTGGCAGCTTGCGCTGGGTGGCCATGTAAATCAGGTCACCCACCAGCACCACGCCGATGATGAGGGCAATACCCGGCAGCGCATCCAGCATGGGAACGCCATAGCCAATCTGGTTGCCAATCAGCACCAACACGCCCACATACACCCAGGCCAGCAAACGCATGCCCAGGTTCAGCGCTGGCACGTGCACCACTTCCTGTGCGGTGGGTGCGGCTTCTTGCACAGCCACGGCCTTGCGCTTGCTGCCCAGAATGGGTTCAAAAATGCGGTAGGCATGCACGGCCAAAGGCAAAGAAATGAACAGCGTCAAATACGTACCCAGCGTGGTTGCAATCAGATTCGCCGCAGCGGCAAAGGTAGCGATGTCATTGGCGCGCTCGGGGTACTGTGCCGAGATCGCACCCACGGCGGCAGCCGTCATGCTGCCCGAGCCCACGCCTGCCCCCATGCCCAAAGCGAGGGGGTGAAAGATGTCCAGGCTGGCCACAAAACCTGCCAGCAACGAAATGAAAATCGCACCGATCAAAGTACCGGTGATGTACTCGGCCAGCACCCCACGACCTTCGGGCGAATCCATCCCGAAGCGCTCGCCCACGATGGCCAGACCAGGTTCACGGCCAATCGAGAAGGTGGCACCAATGGCTTCCCGCTTGATGCCCAGCAGCAGCGCCACGGGCATGCCAAGCAGCACGCAACCAATCAGGTTACCCAGCTCTTGCAGCGCCAGCCCCCAGCCCACCTTGGCCAGCTGGGGCAGCGAACCACCCACCATCAGGCCCAGCTTGGCGATAAACAAGAACAGCGCGCACGACAACACGGCTGCCGCCAGGTGCTGGCTGTGCAGGCCCAGGCTCAGCGGCTGGGGCATGCGCTTGGCCAGCAAACCCAGCACCAAGCCAATCAGCAAGGCCCAAATCATGGGCAGCAAGACCACCTTGCCCACGCCCAATTCAATGGGCAGGGGGCCCAGCCATTCGGACAAGGCTGCAATCACCAGCGCCAGCGCAAACACTTGCACGATGCTGCCCGCGCTGATGCCGGACTTGGCCGAAACGGCCGTTGGAACTTGTGAAGTCATCGATTTCCCTTTGCGTGCGGCTGCCTGGCAGTCCCACACGACTGATATTGAACAAACCGTTCGGCCAGCACTTCACAACTACGCCGGTTATGCGTGCGGACCACTGCCCGGGACTATATCTGCGCATAGATTGCAAACGATTTAGTTTTCTGTTCTAAAAAACAGAACACAATACCAGCACCGCATTTTTCTTCCGCAAGCGATCACTGCGCGCCCACCATGCTTGTATTTCACGATTCCCGTGTACGTTATTTGTATGAATCCGTAACCACTGGCAGCGTGCGCCATGCGGCAGAAAAGCTGGGCATCGTACCGTCGGCCGTCAGCCGCCAGATTGCGCTGCTGGAAGAAGAGCTGGGCATGAGTCTGCTGGAGCGCCACCGCAGCGGCGTGGTTCCCACAGCTGCGGGGCAATTGCTGCTGGAGTATTACCGCCAGCACCAGGCACACCAGCACGACATGCTGGCCAAGCTGGAAGCTTTGCGCGGACTGCACACAGGCACGGTGAGCATCGTCAGCGGCGAGGGCTTTGCCCAGGAACTGGTGGAAGGGCCGCTACACCTGTTTCGCCAGCAATATCCGGGGGTGTCCGTCTCGCTGGAGGTGTACGGCACCAATGAAATCATGCGCCGGGTGCGTGAAGACCAGGCCGAAATGGGGGTGGTTTACTACGCGCCGCCCGAGCCCATGATCACCGTCCGCGCCAGCGCCCACCAGCCCATGCACGCGATTGTGGGCACGCAGCATCCGCTGGCCGGTCAGCGCCAGATCACGCTGCAGGCCCTGACCGAATGGCCGATTGCCTTGTTGCAAGGCGTGTACGGCATTCGCCAGTTGGTGGAATATGCAGAGCAGACGGACAAAATCCGCCTCAGCCCGGTGCTGACCAGCAACCTGATTTCCGTCTTGCTGCACTTTGTCTGCAGCGGCCAGGGTGTGAGCCTGCTGCCCAAGTGCGCCGTGGCCACTGAGCTGGCACGGGGTCAGCTGTACGCTGTGGCCGTGGACAACCCCGCCTTCGCCCATGCAGAGATGCAGTTGATCACCCGCACGGGGCGGCAGCTGTCCCCCGCAGCGAACCGTTTTCTGGAATTTTGCCTGCAAGGCATGAGTGCATTTCGCCAACCTCTGTCGTTACAGACATAAAAAAAATAGCTGCTGACGCTTTGTTGACCTTGCTTTCAATACGAAAAATATCTGAAACCAAGTAAACAAGCGCGTCAGCAGCTATATTTTTCTAACTTGGCAGCTCCAGGCCTTAGGTTGAAGCAAATGGCGAGCGGATGTCCGAAAGGAACTTCTGCGTACGGGGGTGCTGCGGGTTGCCAAAGAACTCGCTGGGCGTGCCGCGCTCGATCACCTGCCCCTGGTCCATGAAAATCACACGGTCGGCCACTTCGCGCGCAAAGCCCATTTCGTGGGTGACACACATCATGGTCATGCCGTCCTTGGCCAGATCGCGCATCACCAGCAGCACTTCGCCCACCATCTCGGGGTCCAGCGCACTGGTTGGCTCGTCAAACAGCATGATGGGCGGCTGCAG
>JAEYRT010000163.1 GCA_023435325.1 Pseudomonadota bacterium
GCTCCAACCCTGCTGGATGCGCACCGACCTGCCCACCCAGGGTCTGGGCCAGCAGCTGGTGCCCAAAGCAGATGCCCAGCACCGGCACGCCTGCCATGCAGACCTGGTGGAGCCACTGCTGCAGGTCCTGCATCCAGGCAGCAGCTTCCGTCACCATGTCATGCGAGCCGCTGACAACCACGCCTGCACAGGCTTGAGGCTCAGGGTAGGAAAGGGGGCCGTGGTCGCTGCGGGTGGCGTTGATCACGCGCAGCAGCGGACGTTCTGCAGGCAATACCTCTGGTGGGATCAGCCCCGTTGCAATCCAGTCTTCAAAATCCTGATGCCGGGCACGGATGGCGGGGAATGTGCTGCCGGCTTTGATGATGTAGAGGGTGTGCATGCGTTTTTCCATCCTTTACAAAAATCTGCGCTGAACGCATGCAAACAATGTGCCAATCCCTGCACAACCAAGCGCACCCAGGTGCACCCTGGTGTTCATCCCCAGGCTTTTTATATGCACAGAACCTAGGGTGAACCACGGGCTTGGCTGCACATGCGGCATCGTAAGAGGAGAATGTCGCCCTTGCTTTTTGCGAAGATGCCTGTTTGGCCCTGGGCCGGACGGCATGCTCATTGAAGAAAAACTCGGTATGCAACAACTGACAGAATGGCTCCACGCTCTCAATGGCTGGGTCTGGGGTGTTCCCATGATCGTGCTGATCCTGGGAACCGGCTTTTACCTCCAGCTGCGACTGGGCCTCATGCCCCTGCGCAATATTGGCTACGGCTTTCGCATGATCTGGAGAAGCCGCTCTGTCCAGGACACGTCCAGCGGTGACATCTCTCCCTATGCGGCACTGATGACGGCTCTCTCGGCCACGGTGGGCACGGGCAATATTGCCGGTGTGGCAACCGCCATCGCAGTGGGCGGCCCCGGTGCCGTGTTCTGGATGTGGATGACGGCCCTGGTCGGCATGGCAACCAAATATGGCGAAGTGGTCGTGGCGGTGAAGTACCGGGAGAAAAACGCCAAGGGCCAGTGGGTGGGTGGACCCATGTATGCCATCAAGAATGGTCTTGGTCCGAACTGGCGCTGGCTGGGCACCCTGTTTGCCATCTTCGGGGGGCTGGCAGGTTTCGGGATTGGTGCCATGGTGCAGGCCAATGGCATTTCCTCGGCCATTGAAGGCGCGTTCGGGGTGGAAACCTGGATCACCGGCCTGGTCGTTGCTGCGCTGACGGCCGCTGTGGTGCTGGGTGGCATCCAGCGCATCGGGGCGGTGGCGGAAAAGCTGGTGCCTGCCATGTGTCTGGTCTACATCGTCTGCGTGCTGTGGGTGCTGGTCAGCTTCTACGATCGCATTCCCGCAGCCTTCGCGCTGATTGTCGAGCAGGCCTTCAACCCCACGGCCGCTGCTGGCGGCTTTGCCGGTTCGACCGTGCTGATGGCCATCCGCATGGGCGTGGCACGCGGCATTTTCTCGAATGAAGCAGGCTTGGGTACGGCTGGTATTGCCCAGGCCGCGGGGCAGAGCAAGGACCCCGTGTTCTCCGGCATTGTCGGCATGATGGGCACCTTTATCGACACCATCATTGTCTGCACCATGACAGGGCTGGCGATTGTGGTCAGCGGCGTATGGAACAGTGGGGCAAGCGGTGCCCTGCTCAGCACGCAAAGCTTTGAGGCCGCCATGCCCGGTGTGGGCAAGTATCTGCTGGCGGTCAGCCTGGCGTGCTTTGCCTTTACGACCATTTTGGGCTGGGCCTATTACGGTGAAAAGTGCTGGACCTATCTGGTCGGCCCTGTTTGTGAAAAGCCGTTTCGCATGCTGTGGGTGCTGGGCGTGTTCACCGGTGCCGTGGTGACACTGGATGTGGCCTGGCTGGTTGCCGATACGCTGAACGCGCTGATGGCGATTCCCAATCTGATTTCACTGTTGCTGCTGTCTCCGGTGATTGCCCAGATGACCCGGGATTACTTTGCCCAACAAGGTCAGCGATCGACATAAGAGCGGTTAAAAGAATAAAACAGGAGCTGCCAGCGCTTGTGTTTGCTTGTTTTCCGATAGATTTATATCGGAAATCCTTTGCACTCAAGCGCTGGCAGCTCCTGTTTTATGTTGTGGATGCTGTCAGGCAGACTGCGGCTCTTCCGTGAAGTAGGCGCGCAGGTGTTGCAAGGCATTGGGATTTTTCATGCCGGAACGGTCCAGCACCTCCTGCACGCTGCAACCCGCCTCCAGCCATTGCACCAGCACCGTGTTGCGCAGCACCTGCGGCCCCATGCGCGCGGGCTCGGGCAGCTTGCTGGCCTCAACGGCCTGCTTGAGCGTCTTGGTGACCAGGTGCAGCAGTGTGTGGTTGGACAGCTGCGGTGCCTTGCGCGTGCAAAACAGCGCTGGCTGTCCCTGCATGGCGTGGTAAGCGGCACGTGCCTGCAACCAGTGGCGCAGCGCGTGGTGCAGCTTTTCCGAAACGGGCAGGGTGCGGGTCTGCCGGTCGCGTGCCCCAATGATCTGCAAGGCCACAATCTCGCGCGGTTCTTCTTCGGACCATTGCAGGTTGTCCACCTCCAGCAGCCGTACTTCCTCGGGCGTCAGCCCCAATTCCATCAGCAGCACGAGCACGGCGCGATCCCGGGCGCTGATCAGGTCTTCGGGCTGGGGAATCTGCTGCTGCAGGGCACGCCACATGCGCGGTGAAAGAATGGCCCCCTTGGGGTCTTCGCTGGGCGGCATGTCCTGCCGTTCCAGCCCTTGCGCCGGATTGTGCGCGGCCCAGCGGTGCAGCACGGCGTGGTCGTAAACGCGGTCCAGCACACGCCAGTAGCGCCGGCGCGTGATGTCGCTCGGCTGGGTCTGCTTGGGACTTTGTGGGTGGTGGTTGATAAATTGCAGCACCTGTACCGGCGAAGCGCTGGCCCAGGCATAGGGATCGCCATCGGCGCCGCCAGCCAGAAAGCGCAACCACGATTGCCAGATAAAGCCATAGGGCTTGGCCGCTTCCGGGCTCAGCGGCTCCCAGGGATTGTGGCCGCAGGTCAGCAGCCAATGGTCAAACGCGTTGTCACCGCGCATGGCAACGAGCGGGGTATCAGTGCCTGCTTCGGAACGAGATGACATGCCAGATCAGAGAGAAAACTTTGCAAGTTTCAATTGTGCTTGATCTGTGGCGCAGGAGTTGGCGGCTGAATGGAAACAGGCACGGCCAGCATCGCCATGTCGGCGTTCGCAATCTCCAGCAGCTCGCTGGCTGTGAAAGCCAGCTGGTGGGTGGAGGCGCTACCGGCTTTCATGCCGGTGACGCCGTAGTGCGCGTAGATGGCATCGGTCTGCTCGATCTTGCGGATAAGGCGTTTGACGAGGGCTTGGAAGGAAGTCTGGTCTTTCAAGCCCGGCAATATCACGGCCAGTTGTCTTTCGGCATACAGGCCAATGGTGTCGGAGGTACGTAACTGCTGCTGCAACAGCTGTGCAATCAGGCTGATGGCACCAGCAGCATTGCCCAGTTCAGGCTGCATGGCCGCTTTCTTGAGCATGCTGAACTGCACCAGCAGCACGCCTGCATGCGCACCTTTCTTGCGGGCTTCCAGCAGACTTTCGGCCAGCCGGGACATGAACAGATAGCTGCCTGGCAGGTTGGTGGCGCTGTCATACAGCTCTGCGTGCGTACCTTCCTGCCCCTGGCGGGGACTCAGGTCGCTGATGACGGCAATGAAATGGTGCGGGCGCTGCTGTTCATTGAGAACAGGAGAGATGGACAGCCGTTGCATCCAGGTGGAGCCATTGCTGCGTGTGATCTTGCTTTCACTTTGCCAGTAGTGCTGGGCTGCCACCTCCTGCCACAGTGCAGCCATGTCGGGAGGCGTTTCTGCCTGCTCGTACAGGGATTCCAGCGGTTGACCAAGGCAGCTCTCGCGCGTGGTTTCCATCATCCGCAGAAAGGCCGGGTTGGCATCGGAGAGGTTGTGGTTGGCATCGACAATCGCCACGCCTTCGCGCACGTGCTGGAACACGCTGGCTGCAATGCGCAGCTGGGCATCCGTGCGCTTGCGTTCGGAAATATCCTGCAGATAGCCCACGAAAATCGTGCCCGATGTTGTTGTGGCCTTGCCAATGGTCAGCTGCAGCGGAATGAGCCGCCCATCCTTGTGCTTGCCCAGCACCTCACGGTCTCTGACATCAAGTGGCTGGTTCGGCCGGTCCAGATGTTTCCGCAAATGGGCATCGTGCTGTTCGGCCAGTGGCGAGGGCATCAGGCAGGAAATATTGCGGCCGATCACTTCTTCACGGCGGTAGCCGAACACCCGTTGTGCCTGCGCATTGAAGTCCTGGATCAGCCCCTGTGCGTCGATGGTGATCACGCCGTCCGGTGCCGTCTCGATCATGGCATTCAGGCGCACATCGCGTGTGGCCACTGCCTGCCACAGATCCCGATAACGCAGGAGGGCGGTGGCCAGGCCAAAAACCATGAAAAACAGGGCCGCCATGCTTGCAATCAGCAGGGACAGCTGCGTATTTCTATAAGACCCCAGAGGCACATGGGCTGACAGCGCTGCTTCAACAGGCAAGTGCAGGTCCATGGCATGCATGGCGACATAGTGCATGCTGGCGATGGCTGCCGTCATCAGCACAGCAGGAAGCAGATGCTGCCGCCAGGCAGCGGCAGCATGGCTGCCCAGCTTTTGCACGGCCCGGCCCTGGGCTGCGAAGGACGCGGTGGCCAGAACCCAGCCCAGCACCAGGGACACGGCAAACAAAGGCCAGGACATATGAAGCGCTGCGTCGGACTGCATGGCTGCTACGCCGCTGTAATGCATTGCGGCGATGCCGATGCCCAGCAGGGCGCCACTGGACACCATATGCTGGGTCTTGGGCTGTGGGGCTTGCCAGAAGTTCAGGGCAAAAAATGCCGCGACGATGCCGGGAAGAATGGAGAAAGCCGTCAAGGCAATGTCGTACTGCACGGGAATCGGCAGCGACATGGCCAGCATGCCAATGAAGTGCATCGCCCAGATGCCCAGGCCCAGCACCATGCTGGCACAAAGCCGTGATACCCAGCGATGGCTGGAAGAGGTGGCCTGGCGGTTGACCTGCGCCATGGAAAAGGCCGCGTACGTGCTCACAAAAGCCACCAGCAAGGAAAGTGTGACCAAGCCCGGGCTATGGCTTGCGTGCAAGGCAGCCGTCTGAGGAGCTTCGCGGGCGCTATCCAACAAGAAAAGCTTTTCAAGCACTTTGAATGTCCTCGAATATTGGTTTACATGGTGCAACCAAGATATGAATCTACATTACATGCAGCATGGAGGCCAATTTAACAATTGGCAACCTCACGTAACGACGATTGTCAGACTTTCTAATATTTTTTCTGTAAGAGATTGTCTGTAGGAGAAGACCCCAAGCACTTGCTAACCGTTTATCTTTCGGCAGCAGCGAGCAGGCCGTTTTCAAAGTGTTTGTGCATGGCCTGCCGGGCGGCCTCGGCGTCACGCTTGAGCAGGCATTGCATGATGGCATCGTGCTCACGCAGGCTGTCCTGTATGCGCCCCTGTTTGAACAGGGACTGGTGCCGATTGAGTTTCATCACCTTGCGCAAATCCGTCACGGTTTGCAGCAGAAAACGGTTCTCGCACAACTCCAGCAGTTGCAGGTGAAACTGTTCATTGAGTTCAAAAAAGCGGTTGCCGTCTGCGCTGGCTTCAGTCAGTTGCTCATGCAGATGCTGCAGGCCGTGCAAATCACTCTCCCGGGCATGGCGCGCCACCGTGGCGGCTGCATC
>JAEYRT010000248.1 GCA_023435325.1 Pseudomonadota bacterium
GCTGCTGTCATTGCCTAGGGCAGAGGTCAATGGTCAGACACCCACCCCTACCGCCGCCACGCGAGACTGGCGTTTGCAGGAAAGCCTGGAAGCCTGCTATCCCAATAACGCCTGAAACAAAAAAATCTCCTGACGCATTGTGCAGGAGGTTTTTTTGTGGGGTCGTTCAGGGAAGTAGGTGGTGCTTACTTCTTGCAGTCATGCTGGCTGTTCACCAGACGCTGTAGCGCAGCCGTGTCCAGAATCCGTACATGGCGCTGCTTCACTTCCACAATGCCTTCTTCGACAAACTTGGAGAAAGTGCGGCTGACCGTTTCCAGCTTGAGACCCAGATAGCTGCCAATTTCTTCACGGGTCATACGCAACACCAGTTCGGAGGATGAGAATCCGCGAGCATGCAGGCGTTGCACCAGGTTCAGGATAAAAGCTGCCAGGCGCTCTTCGGCGCGCATGCTGCCCAGCAGCAGCATGACGCTGTGCTCGCGCACGATTTCGCGACTCATGACTTTGTGCACATGGGTCTGTAATGCTGTGACTTCTCGGGAAATCTCTTCCAGGCCGTCATAGGGCATCACGCAGACTTCAGCGTCTTCAAGCGCGATGGCATCGCAGGTATGGTGGTCATTCACGATACCGTCTAGACCGATGATCTCTCCGGCCATCTGGAAGCCCGTAACCTGATCGCGGCCATCTTCGGTAGCAACACAGGTTTTGAAAAAGCCGGTTCGGATTGCAAACAACGACGTGAAAGGCTCTCCGTTGCGAAACAGGGTTCCGCCACGCTTGACCTTGCGACGTGTAGCCACAATCTCATCAATGCGCTGCAGCTGCTGATCATTCAACCCTACTGGCATGCAGAGTTCACGCAGATTGCAGTTGGAACAAGTGACTTTAATGGTTGGAGGCGTCATGTACTCAAAAGCCCAGGTTTCTTGCGAATGGCAGGCCTAATGTATTTGAAATTCGAGACACGTGGCCTCGATGCGAGCTGTACTGGTACCGATGATGTGCATCAAATTGTGGCTCTTGCAGAGCGTTGTACTCTTGATGCATGTCAAGGTTGCGAGCGACGGGTTGTAGCAAAGTAGAGCCATCAAGGAAAAGATACATGACAGCAGTCACTCCCGAACTCCTGAGTCGTTACGACGTACCCGGTCCACGCTACACCTCCTACCCTACAGCAGACAGATTTGTGGAGGCGTTTGGAGAGAGAGACTATAGCTTGGCATTGAAGCAACGCAAAATCGCGGCGGCTGCAAGACAACCCATATCGCTCTACGTCCACATTCCATTTTGCGAATCGCTGTGCTATTACTGTGCTTGCAACAAGATCATCACCAAGCACAAAGAGCGCGCCGCGACTTATATGGGCTATTTGGAGCAAGAGCTGGATTTGCACTTGCGGCACTGCGGTGAGGGGCAGCCACTCAGCCAGTTCCATGTCGGCGGAGGGACACCCACGTTTTTATCGGATGATGAGCTGCGCGCCTTGTGGGCCATGTTGCGAAAGCGCTTCGTCTTGGAAGCGGCAGGTGAATATTCGATCGAGGTGGATCCGCGCACCGTTACGCGTGAACGTTTGGCCGTGCTCAAAGAAATTGGTTTCAACCGCCTGAGTTTTGGCGTGCAGGACTTCGATCCTCAGGTGCAAAAGGCCGTTCACCGTGAACAGCCTGCCGAGCAGGTGTTCGATCTGGTGGCCGCATCCCGCGAGTTGGGTTTTGAGTCCATCAACGTGGACTTGATTTATGGCCTGCCCAAGCAAAATGCCGAGTCTTTTGCACGCACTCTGGCACAAGTTGCCGAACTGCGTCCTGACCGTATTGCGCTGTATGCCTATGCCCACTTGCCGGAGCGCTTCAAGCCGCAGCGCCGCATTCTGCAAGAAGATCTGCCTTCGGCGCCTGACAAGGTGAGCATGCTGGCAGCAGCCATTGAAAGCTTTATTGCCGCTGGCTATGTCTATGTGGGCATGGATCACTTTGCACTGCCCGATGATGCGCTGGCCATTGCCAAGCGCCAGGGACGCTTGCACCGCAACTTCCAGGGCTATAGCACCCAGCCTGATTGCGATCTGATTGCCCTGGGTGTTTCTGCCATTGGTCGTGTGGGCCCCACTTACAGCCAGAACGCCAAGACGCTGGAAGAGTATTACGACTTGCTTGATCAGGGGCGCTTGCCGGTAGTGCGTGGTCTGGCACTGTCACGTGACGACACCATTCGGCGTGCGGTGATCATGTCCATCATGTGCCAGGGCGAAGTCTCCTACGAATCCATCAACAGCGCCTGGTTGATCGATTTCAAGCAGTATTTCTCAGCGGAAATCGAGGCATTGACTGCACAGCAGGACGAGGGATTGGTCGAAATCCAAGATGACTGCATCAAAGTCACGCCCAAAGGCTGGTTCTTTGTGCGCGGCGTGGCGCTGGTGTTCGACCGCTATCTGCAGGCAGACCGCAACAGAACCAGGTTTTCCCGGATCATCTGATCCTTATGACCATTTCCCTGCTTTGGACTGCTTTTTTCATGGGGCTCGTGGGTGGGCCCCATTGTCTTGCCATGTGCGCAGCACCGTGTCACGCAGTCATCCATGGCCACCGTCAGTCGGTACCGATGCATGATACTGCGTCTATCTCCGCAATGCGAATGAACTTCAGTGCCGTGCAGTTTCATCTGGGACGTCTGCTCGGTTATGGGGCACTCGGTGCGGTTGCCGCCGTGGCTATGGAGCAGGTGGCATGGTTTTCGGATCGCACCTCTGCGTTGCATGTGGTCTGGGTGCTCATGCATCTGGCCATCCTGGCATGGGGCCTGCTCATGCTTTTCCAGGGGCAGCAGCCAGTATGGCTGGAGCGGGCCGGGCGCTCGGTATGGCGCAAGGTGCAGCCGGTCCTGGCTTGGCGCAGTGGTGCTCTGTTTGCGGGCATAGCCTGGGCCTTGATGCCGTGTGGCTTGCTGTATTCCGCCATTTTGGTGGCGGCGCTCAGTGGTACCGCCGAAGCGGGCGCAGCCAGCATGGTGGCCTTTGCGATAGGCGGTGGGTTGTGGCTGGTTGCAGCGCCCCATGCATGGCGCTGGCTCAGCGGACGTATAAGTCAATACCGCGCTGCATGGGGTACACGGGCAGCAGGCTTGATGCTGGTGGCAGTGGCCTTGTGGGCGTTGTGGATGGACTTGATTTACAAGCCGTCCTTGTGGTGCCGCTGAGGACCTAAAAAAGAAGATGAGGGAGATTCGCTGAAACAGCGCAGAGAGAAGGTGTCTGCAAAACCACCGAGCCGTCAACCTGAACCGGGGGTTCAGGTGGGCGAGAGCAACCTAGCATTGGGTTCATCTGACGCGAGACGATCACGCTTGCTAGGCAATCTATCAAGCCCGTGCTCAATGAGCATTGGATCAAGGCAATATAAAGCCCGGCAGATTGCAGACGGGGTCAATTTTACAGGCTTTCCGATGTTTGGGCCGGTAATTCCACTTGTTCTTCGTTGTCAAAAGCCAGGGAAGGGGCATTTTCTGATTCAGTTGCCAGAGGCTGAGGCGCTTGCTGCGAAGCCGTGGCGTCCTCCTGGTTCAAGGCCTCGTCCAAACGGAGTACCAGTTGTTCAGCCAGTTGTTGGTCCCGCTGAACCTGCGTTTCCAGGGTCTGCAGGCGTTCCGCTTCAAAGTCGCTGAGCACCGGAGTCGCAGTGCCTTGTGCGGCAGCCAGTTGTTGCTGCAAGGCTTGAAGCTGCTGGCGCAGTTCCAGATTTTCGTAAGCCAGATTGACTGCCAGCAACACACCAATGCGTTCCCGCGACCGTAGTTTGCCGGTCTCACGCATTTGCTGAAACTGCTGGTCTACGCGCTCGACGGCTTCCAGCAGTTGCGTTTCCTGGCCATCGGGGCAGGTCAGCACATAGTCTTGGTGCAAGATTTGAATGTTGATCTGGCTCACGAAGCCTCCCGGTTTTCAGGCAGACGTTCAATCAATTCATCCACACGCGCACGGGCTGCCTTGAGCCGAGATTTCAGCGAATCGCGCTCTTTTTGCAAAGACTGAACTTCTTGCGTCAGCAAATGATTGGCCGCTTGCAGAGCCTCGTACTTTTCGAGCAGCAGCTCTATACGCCCAGCGATGGGATCAAGTATGGATGGTGTCGTCATGGATTGCTGCAATTGTAGGACTGCCCTTCTCGGCGAATCGTAAATTTAGGTCAGAAAGACCCATATCACCGTTTGAGCTTGTTTCAAGCTGTCAAAAAACTGCATGCTGACGCTGTCAATGGGGGATTGTGCATTGCATCGTTAGAATGCACGCCTTAGTTGTTGGTGCTCGCAACTTGGTTCACAAGATTGCAGTTCAACGGGAAGCAGGGTGGAGTGGTGCATGTGCGCCACCTTCCTAGCCTGCGCTGCCCCCGCAACGGTGAGTCCCCGGTGCTGAGGAGATGTACTCCGCACCCACCCATCCTCTGAAGCCACTGAATGCCTTGAACAAGCATTTGGGAAGGCGATGGCGCTGACGGACCAGCCCGGATACCGGCCAACACAGGTGCGTTTGCTCGGCAAGCGCTTTTTGGCACTGCGTCGGCGGGGATGCTGGCGGGTGCTGCACACAGCTCGTCCCGTGCTGCTGTCTGCGCGCAGCGGCCTGAGGCGGGCGAAAAGGCTATGAATTCACCTTTACCTTTTTCCGCGCAAGCCTGGCAAGAGCTGATTCTGGGCGGTCAAAAAAGTGGCAAAACCCGGCGTGCCGAGCAGCTTGCACGTCAATGGCTGGACGCGGATGTACGCCACCAAGCTGTCTATCTGGCTACCGGACAAGCCTGGGACGAGGAAATGCGCGTGCGCATCGCCCGTCACCAAGCAGACCGTGCGGCGCGTGTGCCTGGCATGCAAACATGTGAAGCGCCGCTGGAGATTGCAGCTGCATTGCAACAACACAGCCGGGCGCAGACGCTGGTGGTCGTGGATTGCCTGACCATGTGGCTGACCAACTGGATGATGCCTATGGATGCATCCGAGTCGAAAGACATGCTGCAACAGCGCTGGCAGGTGCAGCGCGCGCGCTTTTTGGAAGTGTTGCCAGCGTGCCAGGGGCCGGTGGTGCTGGTGGGCAATGAGATTGGCCTGGGTGTCATTCCCATGGGACAGGGCGTGCGCGAATTTGTCGATGCGCTGGGTGTGCTGAACCAGGATGTGGCGCGCGTGTGCAGCCGCGTGACCCTGATGACAGCGGGCCTGCCGCTGCAACTCAAATGAAGTGCCGCATGAGAAGCTGGCTGCACGCGGTTGCGCTGCTGATGGCGCTGGGCGTGGCAGATGGTGTGCAGGCGGAGTCGTCCATGCGGGATGACCGCGGCAGACCGGTCGTGGAGCAGGTCGCACCGCAGCGCATTGTGAGCCTGCTGCCTTCGCTGACCGAAACCGTTTGTGCGCTGAACGCCTGTGACCGTCTGGTGGGCGTGGATCGCTTTTCCGACTGGCCGGCGGATGTCACCAGCACGTTGACCAATGTAGGCGGCGGGCTGGATCCGAACATCGAAGCCATCGTGGCGCTCAGGCCCGATGTGGTGTTGCTGTCCAACAGCACCCGGGCGGCGTCTAGGCTGGAACAGTTGGGCATCAAGACCGTGGCGCTGGAGCCGCGCACCCAGGCCGATGTG
>JAEYRT010000076.1 GCA_023435325.1 Pseudomonadota bacterium
TGGCGGCACACACAGCCAGGAACTGGCGGTCGGCCCCACGCTGTCCAACCAGCATCAGGCCCACAGGGAGCGCCTGTGCTGGACGTGGCAGAGGCAATGATGCCGCTGGCAGGTCGTAGAAGTTGAAAACCGAAGGGTTGCGTAGTACCAGCATGTTGGCCGCATGAAAATACTCGGGATCGCGCAGGCTGTCCATGATCGGAGCCACCATTGGCACGGTGGGCAAAGCCAGTACATCCCAGCCGGCAAGTGCGGCATCTAATTGGGACTGCAACTGTGCACGTGCCTGCTGTACGCCAACGTAGTGCGCAGCGCTAATGCTTTCTCCGCCACGGATACGCGTCAACACCATGGGGTCCAATGCATCCGTCTGCTTTCCCGTCAGCAGTTGCTGGTGGATATGCGCAGCCTCGGCTGCTGTTAGTGTGCCTTTTTCTTGCACGCGAAACGGTGCACTCAAGAGTGATTCCAATTCAACGTCCTGTACCAGCGCCTGGGCTGACCGGATGTGAATGAGGAACTCCTCAAACGTATCTAGCACTTCCGGTTCCGTCTTGGAGAACAGCAATCCGCGCGGCACACCGATTCGCAGTCCTTGCACTGAACGTTCTGTCAGTGGTTGCCAGTTTTGCTGGGCCAGCACGGCATCCGTTTTGGCGCAATCTTCTATCGATGTGGCCAGAGGTCCCACCGTATCGAGTGAAAACGACAGCGGGAATGCTCCTGCACGGCTAATACGTGCCTGTGTAGGCTTGAAACCCGTCACGCCATTCAGCGCGGAAGGAATGCGGATAGAGCCACCCGTATCAGAGCCAATTGCAATTTCACACATGCCTCGCGCCACAGCCACGCCTGCACCCGACGAAGAGCCGCCGGGAATGCGCGCTGCATCATGGGCATTGCCGGGAGTGCCGTAGTGGGGATTGATGCCAATGCCGGAAAAAGCAAACTCCGTCATATTGGTTTTACCGATGATGATGGCGCCCGCTGCGCGCAGGCGCTGCACGATGACCGCATCTTGCTGGGCAGGCGCTGCATCGCGCAGAACCTTGGAACCAGCGGTGGTGGGCTCACCTGCCACATCAAATAAATCTTTGATGGAAACAATGCGTCCGTCCAGCGGCCCGAGGCTGATCCCGGCTGCGGCCCGGGCATCCGCTGCATGCGCTGCGGCCAAGGCAGCATCTTTATAGAGTCTGGTGAAAATGCGCGGTCCTTCAGCGCCAGCGTCAGCAATGGTTTGAAGTGCGCGTTGGGTGCGTTCTAGGGCGGTCATGTGCATGGAAATTCTTGGTCGAAAGCGAGGGAGGGGGCATTGAGGTGGTAAGCAATATCCGAGTGGGCCATGCTGCACCGTGCGCTGCAGCAAGGCTGTTAGGTTAGCTCCAAGTGCTGATTCACTTTGTCGAGATTGCCGAGATGGGCATCCAACATGCGGGTTAGGTTATGACTCAGCGTTGGATCATCGACCAGAGGCAGAACCTCTCGAAGCTTTTTCACAACCCAGCCCTGTCCTCGGTTCAGAAAGGCAAGGCGCTCGCTCACATCGGAAATCGCCATGGCTTTGGGGAAAAAATCACCTGTGCGATTGCTGGATTTTCCACCCATTTCGCGAATGGCATGGAGCAGCATGGTGCACCACTGGGCTTCATCGCGATGCACCGCTTCAACCAGGCTACGTGTGCTCGGGTCCTGGGTTTGTGCAAGCGTCTGAACAGTCACACGCACCCCCGCACGTTCAGCTTCAAGCAGTTCATTTAGGCGTGCAATCAGTGCTGCATTGCGCTCGCGCTCGAAACCGGGCGCATAGCAAACAGGAGAACTGAGTTCAATTTCTGCGGGATGCAGGCGATGCCATTCACGCTGCGCATGCTGCATGATTGCTTCGATGCGTTCAGCGGCAGTTGGTATGCTGGTGATTTGAGCGACCCCCAGCCCGGCATATAGCGCCATTGCCTCAAAATCGCCTGTCATGGAGCGCAGCGGTGAGTCTGTGCTGAACAGGTAAATGGGTCGGCCTTCCTCTTCCCCGATGACCTGTTGGTTTGCCTGTGTATGCGGATCGCCGTGTTCTCCGCGAGTGACGCTGTTTCTGAGCACCCGTACTGCAGCGTGGGCAGGCCAATTGATATGGAAATCTTCGGTGAGCACGGTGTCCTGAAGGCCTGCGTCAACCACTCTTTGCTTGTGATATTCATGGGCAAATGATTCCTGAGTAGCCAGCATGGCCGTGCCTAGTACGGCGGCTTGTGCGCCATGCGAGAGCAGTTTCGCGACGGTTTCTCCGGTGGCGATGCCACCTGCTGCGGCCACCGGGATATCCACCACAGCGAGCACATCTCCCAGTAGCTTTTCCAAAGGTTGGCGTCCGTAAACATGTCCTCCTGCTTCGACACCTTGAACGATAAGCGCATGCACACCGGATTCCAGCGCTTCAATGGCCTGCGACACACTGCCCACCTGATGTACGACGGTGATGCCGGCCTCTAGAAGGCGCTCAATCACGTCACGCCTGACATCCCAAAACAGACTAACCACAGGCACATCCAGTGTGATGCATAGCTGTATTTGCTGATGCAGTAAGTGAGCTTCCGTTCCCGCGGGAATGAGGTTGACGCCAAAGCGCTCCGATGTCTGATCACGCACCTGGCGCACTTCCCGTTCAATGCATGCGAGAGGCTCTCTGACCATGCCAAGGAAGCCAAATCCGCCTGCATGGGTAACTGCCGTCACCAGTTCCGATCGGGCCACGCCTCCCATTCCCGCAAGAATGAGAGGAAGGCGGCATCCCAGCAAATCACACAGAGGCGTGCGCAAAGGGAATGGATTCGAAGGTACATCATTGCAAAGTGAAGTCATTGGTTTTCCTCGAAGTCATCCCATGATGGACATCTCTGAAAGCGGTTGCAATGTTTCCCATTTCTGCGAACAGTGGATAGTCACCGCAGAATTTGCCGTAAGCATTCAGAATGCAAGCTGAACGATTGCTTGCTGGAAAGCGTCTGATGAAAGAGAACGGAGTGACAACAGAATTTCTGACGGTTGGACACTCCAATCGTGAGTTAGGAGCGTTTTTGCATCTGCTCCAGGAGTTTCAGATCGAACGCGTGGTGGATGTGCGCAAGATGACACGTTCGCATGCAAATCCGCAGTTCGATGAGCCATGCTTGCAGGACGCCCTGTCACGGAAGGACATCGCCTACGAGCACTTGGTTGCACTGGGCGGCTTGCGCGGCAAGACACCAGGGGTGCCCGCCAGTCTCAATGGCAACTGGCGCAATGCCAGTTTTCGTCGTTACGCGGACTACGCATTGACCGAGCCATTCCGTCAAGGTCTGGGCCAACTCATGCAGACAGGTGCGAAACAGCGCTGCGTCATCATGTGTGCTGAGGCCCTCTGGTGGCGATGTCATCGGCGCATCGTGTCGGACCACCTTATTGCCCATGGCTGTCATGTCCAGCACATTCTGAAGCCAGGCCATGCGCAAGAGGCACAGCTAACCTTGGGAGCAGTCGTGCGTGAAGATCTGTCTGTAATTTACCCTGCCAGCGAGCCAGGCAATTTGGCGGCTGGCAGCCAACCATGACCAGGGGCACCATGCCAGAAAAAGTGATGTCACTGGATGAGCTTGCGACTGCGGCGCGCCAATGCAGAATCTGTATGGTGCAACCCGACAAGGGCAGAACCTTGGGGCACGAGCCTCGGCCCGTGTTTCAGATTTCCAAAACGGCACGCATCTGCATTGCTGGACAGGCACCAGGAATTCGAGCGCATGAGAGTGGGGTGCCGTTTTCTGATCCCTCGGGTGTCCGCCTTCGGCAATGGCTAGGTATTGATGAGTGTGTTTTCTACGATGCTTCCCGTATTGCAATCTTGCCCATGGGCTTTTGCTTTCCAGGATTCGATGCCCATGGCGGAGACCTGCCTCCACGGCCTGAATGTGCCCGAACTTGGCGCGCAAGCTTCATGGAGGAGCTTCCTGATTTGCGCCTTTTGTTGCTGGTTGGGCGTTATGCGCAGCGCTGGCATTTGCCCCGTCTGCAAGTGCCGAAAGAGCTCTTCCAACTGAGCGTCAACGACACAGTTTTGCATTGGCGCGAGATTGATGCTCATGCGGGTGCGTTGCGCTGTATGGCTCTGCCTCACCCCTCCTGGCGCAACACTGCCTGGCTCAACCGTAACCCTTGGTTCGAGGAAGAGCTTTTGCCGGAGCTACGGCAGGCGGTGCAGGAGCTGCTTTGACTGAGTTGGTGCGGCAAATTGCAGTGAATGGCCAGACGCTGGCTGCAGCCAAGTGGGCGTCACCCAAGAAGGCATCTACAGTTTTGTCGTAGCGTGCAGCATTACTGTGGCATTGCCTGAGGCGCGCACAGAAGTCCATTGAACTCGCAATAAAGGGTGGTCATAATGCGCGCCTGCACAAAAAGTGCCGCGAAGATAGTTTTGCAAAATTCTATTCCGTACACGCGTTACCCAATAAATAAGCAGGGAGACACCTATGTTCCGTACACTTTTGAAGTCCAAAATCCATCGCGTCAAGACTACGCAATGTGAGCTGCACTATGAAGGTTCTTGTGCCATCGATGAAGACCTCTTGGATGCAGCCAATATTGCTGAAAATGAACAGATCCATATCTGGAACATAGACAACGGCGAGCGATTCATTACGTATGCCATCAAGGGTCAGCGAGGCAGTGGAATGATCTCTGTCAATGGCTCTGCTGCACGTCGTGCCGCTGTTGGTGACTTGCTAATCATTGCTGCATTTGCCCAAGTCCATGAAAGCGACGTGGCAGAGCATCAGCCTCAGCTCGTTTTCGTGGACGAACACAATCGCCAGACTGAGCTGCGCCATAAAGTCGCTACGCAAACTCTCTAGCCCGATCTCGCGCCTGACTTCAGTGGGCGCTTTTATCTGTGCTGCTTTGCCAAAGCTAGGCGCAAGAGCGTGCCTGGCTTCATACATTGTGAAAGTGAGATTGAGCTATGAACTCCTCGTTTGCCGCGACTAGCACCACCACGAGCACGCCTTACGGCACTATTCCTCCTGCTTCGCCCATGCCAAGCAGAAAGCCTATCAGCTTGCCCCGTATGGCACAGATGCGTGCGCAAGGGGAAAAAATTGCGATGCTGACTGCATATGACGCAACTTTTGCGGCAGTGGCAGATGCGGCTGGGGTGGACTGCATCTTGATCGGTGACTCTTTGGGTATGGTGTGTCAAGGCCAGCACAGCACGGTGGGAGTTTCCATGCAAGACATGACGTATCACGTTACCTGTGTCGCGCGTGGTCTGCACCGTAGCCAGGGCACGGCTTGGCTGGTAGCTGATATGCCTTATGGCAGCTACGCACAAAGTGTTGAGCAAGCCATGCGTAATGCTTGTGCGCTGATGCAGGCTGGCGCACATATGGTCAAGCTCGAAGGTGGTGGCTGGACTGCCAAAACAGTGGAGTTTTTGGTGGCGCGCGGCGTTCCTGTGTGTGCTCACCTGGGGCTAACTCCTCAAACCGTTCATGCCTTAGGCGGTTATCGCGTTCAAGGTAAAAACGAAGCCGCAGCCCAGCAACTGCGTCAGCAGTCAAAAGAACTGCAAGATGCGGGTGCTTCCATGCTGGTGCTGGAAATGGTTCCAGCAGCGCTGGCAGCCAGCATCACACAAGAGCTTGAGCATTGCCACACCATAGGCATTGGTGCAGGCAATGGAACGGCCGGTCAAGTGCTGGTGCTGCACGATATGCTGGGGATGAACCTTGGCAAGATGCCCAGGTTTGTGCACAACTTTATGGCGGATGCAGACAGCATCAAAGCAGCCATGCAGGCCTATGTCAAAGCCGTGAAAGCAGGCACTTTCCCAGATAACGCCGTACATGCTTGGTAAGGCCTGCCCTTTGATCATCGAAACCAACCATAAGTGCACTTATGCAGATCGTTCACACCATTGATGCTTTGCGTCAAGCTTTAGCTGGTCAGGGAAAGCCTGCGTTTGTACCAACGATGGGCAACCTGCACGAAGGACATTTGTCTTTGGTACGCCGTGCTCGCCATCATGGTGACGTCACAGTCGCCAGCATCTTTGTCAATCGCCTGCAGTTTTTGCCGCATGAAGACTTTGATAGCTACCCCCGCACTTTCGAAGACGATTGCGCCAAACTTCGCGCACACGGCTGCGATATATTGTTTGTGCCCTCCGAGAGCGACCTCTACCCACAGCCTCAAACTTTTAAGGTGCAGCCCGATCCTGCATTGGCAGACATCTTGGAAGGACAGTTCCGGCCCGGATTTTTTACGGGTGTGTGCACCGTCGTAATGAAATTGTTTGCCTGTGTTTTCGGGACTTCAAGCGGTGGCGTTGCTGTCTTTGGCAAAAAAGACTACCAACAACTCCTCGTTATCAAGCACATGGTGCAGCAGTTCGCTCTTCCTGTAGAAGTGATCGGTGTGGATACGACGCGAGCTGAAGATGGCCTGGCACTAAGCTCGCGCAACCGTTACTTGAGCCCTGAACAGCGCGATCAGGCCAGCGCGCTTTATGTGCAATTGCAATGGTTGGCCAACCAAGCACTTGAAGGTAAAGAACCACTGCATCAGCTGGAAGCAAAAGCGATGGAGCAGCTGGCCGCACAAGGCTGGCAGCCCGATTATCTGACGGTGCGTCAGCGGATAAATCTGCTAACACCAGATGCAGGTGCAATCCAATCCTCCACTCTGGTGGCCCTCGGCGCTGCCCGTCTGAAGAACACTAGGTTGATTGACAACTTGGAGTTTTAGGAGGGACGTTGAGGGGTGGACTGCGCTGAGCGCGAGAGCGTTCGAGTACCAGCGCGATCAATAGCTTGTGGAATGAAATGCTGTGACCGCACGTTTTGCAAGAAAAAAGCCCCGAGCATTTGAAGCTTGGGGCTTTCTATTTATATGTGGGGTTGCAATTTGTTGAGCAACCTGCTGTGTAACCAAGCGTATAACGACGTTTTCTAGAAGATTTTATAAATCAATGGCTTGTGGTGAATATTGGCGGAGGCTGTGAGATTCGAACTCACGGAAGGATCACTCCTTCGGCAGTTTTCAAGACTGCTGGTTTAAACCACTCACCCAAACCTCCTGAAGCTGCATATTCTACACACGGTTTGCAGTGCTCAGGCATTGTTGCTCTGTCCGCGGGTGAGGATAGCTTGGTTTGATTTTAGCTATGAATAATTTTTTATTCATAGTTTAATAATAAAAAACTACACTCAACGTGCACTGCTTTGGAAATGGCAGGGAATGACCAGCACGGAAGGGATGTGAACCATGAGCGAAACCAAACCTGTCTTAGACGATGCCACCCTGGCCTTCGCCGAGCGTGTGTTTGATGCTGCACGTCAAGGGGAGGCACTGCAGTTGGCGCAGTGGCTGGACAATGGGTTGCCCGCCACATTGCGCAATGTCAAGGGGGATAGCTTGCTGATGCTGGCCAGCTATTACGGCCACAAGGAGGCGGCCAGGGTGCTGTTGCAGCATGGCGCCGATGCGCAGCAGGTCAATGCCCGTGGGCAGACGCCGTTGGCTGGGGCTGCGTTCAAGGGGGATGTCGACATGGTTCGCTTGCTGCTGGACCATGGGGCCGCAGTTGATGGTCCTTCGCCCGATGGCCGCACACCACTGATGTTTGCAGCCATGTTCAATCATGTTGACATTGTGGCGCTGCTGCTGGAGCGGGGTGCCAAACCGGATCAGCAAGACCACCAGGGAACCACGGCGCTGGCATGTGCGATGGCGATGAATGCCCAGGCGGCGGTGGCGTTGTTACAGCAGCATTTGCAGGGTGATCATGCTATTTGACCAATAGCTACAAGCGCTTTATCTGTCTGCTTTTTCAAATGAAAACCAGCTCAAAGTGAGATGGATGTGGCGCAAACTGCTCTTTTTTGTTTATGACCATGCACCATGGTGCATAAAAAACCGCCTCCGAGGAGGCGGTTTTGGTGTTGGCGTGCGGATGCTTAGTCGGCTGTTGCGCCGGAGGCTTTCACAGCTTCGCCCCACTTCTTGATGTCGGCATCGATCAAGGCGGTGAACTCGGCAGTGCTCAGGCCGTAGGCTTCAGCGCCCAAGTCCGAAATCTTCTGCTTGACGCTGTCTTGCGCCAGGATGTCCTGTACGTAGCCATTCATACGTTCGGCCAGCTCCTTGGGCAGGTTCTTGGAGCCGATCATGCCGTACCAGGGTTCCACCTCGAAATCGGTGTAGCCCAATTCGTGCAGGCTCTTGACGCCGGGGAACTTGGGCGACGCATGCTTGCTGGTGATGGCCAGGGCTTTGATCTTGCCGCCGTCAATCTGGGGCTTCAGAGGCACGGGGTTGTCGATGCCGTACTGCACTTCATTGGCCATCAGCGCAATGATCAAGGGGGCCGATCCCTTGTAAGGAATGTGGGGCGACTTGGCCTTGGCCTGCATGTGGAACATTTCGGCAATCATGTGCTGGGGCGAACCGGCACCCGCAGAACCGAAGTTCACTTTGTCTGCCTTGATCTGGGCCACCAGCTCATCCACGGTATTGATGCCCGATGTGGCACCTGTCACCAGCAGGAAAGGGGCCTTGGCGATGGGCGTGATGGGCGTCAGGTCGGTGCGTGGGTTGTAGGGCACGCTCTGGTACAGCGAGGGGGAAATCACCACGGGGCTGCTGGAGCCAACCAGGAAGGTGCCGCCATCGGGTTTGGCACGGCTGACAAAGGCAGTCGCGATGTTGCCGTTGGCGCCGGGCTTGCTTTCCACGATCACGGATGCATCCACGCGCTTTTCCAGCTCCAGGGCGACGATACGGGCCAGCATGTCGCTGGTGCCACCGGGGGCGTAGGGTTGCACCAGGGTGATGGTCTTGGTGGGCCAGGCATCCTTGGCCTGTGCCATTGCAGGCAGGCCAACGGTGACAGCCAATGCAGCAGTTGCAGCCAAAACGGTTCTACGGAACATATCCACTCCTTGTATGCGGCCCCTGCGCAGAGGTGCCGTTGTGATCGCGGGGTGACCCAAAACGGTGCATTGCACGGTTTGTGAATCGGCTTGAACCCTTACATGCTAACCCGTACTCTTTTATAAGACTGCCAAAATTTGACCGCTCATAACAATTGGTGATGTGGATATTACGTAGAAAACCGCGATTTTTTCAACCCGCGATTTTTGTTTTTGCAATGTGGGAAATGTTGCGTTGCAATATGATTCAATTGCCGTTTTGCGTTGACCAAAACCGTCAAATTGCTCGCATGCAGATCGACAACCGTTTCTGACGCAGGCTTCAGGACTGGCTGGTGGCGATGAAAAAGACTTTTTTCACGCGTTCGTCCACTTCCCAGTGGCCGGTAAATCCTTCGGGCAGCACAAAGCTGTCGCCTGCCGCAAAGTGGTGCACGGTGCCGTCGGGGTCCACCACGCGGCAGCTGCCTTCGAGGATGTGGCAGAACTCCACATAGCCTGCACAGTTGGAGCGGAAAGCGCCTGCCGTGGCTTCCCATACGCCGCTGCTCAGTTGGCCGTGCTGGGCACTGAAGCTTTCCAGTGTCTGGTAAGTGGTGTTGCCGCTGATGGGGCGGCTGGGCCGGCCCGGGGTGGCATGGCTCAGGTCTTGGGTTTCGATGCGAACCAGTTTGCTCATGGGTGCTTTTAAAAAATGTAGCTGCTAACGCTGATGAATATTGATTTTCAGATAGATATATATCTGAAACGTATGAATAACAAGCACTAGCAGCTCTTTTTAGCAGAGCGGAATCAGCGCTTGGGCAGAATGTCCAATTCTGCCGCGCTGGGCAGGAAGCTGCCATTCCACACGGCTTGCACCGGAATGGGGTTCTGTGTGGCGTAGGCCTTGGCGACTTGCTCAGCCATGAGCTTCAAGCGCTCAGGGTTCACTTGACCAAAGCCTTCCTTGCGCGCGCCTTCACTGTCCACCGCGGTTTCCAGCGTCAGTTGCAGGCGCTTGATTTCCAGTGGCACATTCACCAGACCATCTTTGGCTTTGAGCGAGGCAATCGCCGCTTTAGGCTGTGCCACGACTTCCTTGGCTCCTTTGGCAAAAGCCTTCAGGAAGCTGCGCAGCGCTTCCGGTTTTTCTGCCATCAGCTTGGGGCTGGCGATGATGACGTTGCCATACAACTGCACGCCGTGCGTGGCATAAGGCAGCACCACCACATCTTCACGCTTGACGCCGCGTGCTTCCAGGTTGAGCAAACTGGTGAAGGTGTAGCCCGTGACAGCATCCAGGTCACCACGTACCAACATGGTTTCGCGCAGCGGAGGGTCCATGGTGGTCCATTGCACATCGCCCACGCCATTGGCCTGTGCAAAGATGGGGAAGGTGCGGCGGCCTGCATCAAAAATCGGTGCACCCATCTTCTTGCCAGTCAGGTCGCTGACCTTGGTGATGCCGGACTTTTTCAGCGCCATCACCGAGGCGGGCGTAGTGTTGTAGATCACCATGACGGCCACGGGCTTGATCGGCGCATCGGGATTGTTGGCGTGGAACTCCATGAGCGCCGCCATGTCGGCAAAACCCAGGTCGTGCGTGCCCGAAGCCACGCGCTGGATGGCCCCAGCGCCTGCGGCGGCTTCCACGTTCACATCCAGGCCCACTTCTTTGAAATAGCCCTTTTGCTCGGGGTGCACAAAGAAGGCCGCCGGCCCTTCAAAGCGCCAGTCCAGCTGAAACTTCAGCGGCGTGTTCTGCGCAAAGGCATTAGAGAAAGCGGAGCAGGCGAGCAAGGCGGCTGCGGCGGTTTGCAGAAATTGGCGTTTGCGGATAGATCAAGGCAATCAAATGGTTGAAGGTGTCACTCTTGAGCAAGATCAATACCAGATTGCATACAGAATTGGCATGCAAGTTGCGGTAGTGCTCACATACAAAAGATGATGAAAGCCTTGGAATGACGGAAATTGATTTCTCTACGCTCGGTGCTTACGAGCGCTACAAGCTCATGGCCAGCCTGATCGTGCCGCGTCCGATTGCCTTGGTGACCA
>JAEYRT010000099.1 GCA_023435325.1 Pseudomonadota bacterium
CTGTTTTGCCCTGGTTACCGTCTTATTGATTGCCTTGTCGGCCTACAGCGTGTTCGTAACACGGGGGATTGATGCAGCATTGACCGCCAACTCCAGCCAAAATGCCGTCATTCAGCGAGCTGCCATCGACTTTCGCGGCTCCGTGCATGACCGGGCCATTGCCTTGCGCGATGCCGTGCTTGCACCTGACCAAGCAGCCACGGCCCACGAGCTTCAGGAAATTGAACGCCTGATCCAGGCATACCAGCAAGCCAACCAGCATCTGCAGCAAGTGCTCTCTTCCCAGGCCGACACCATTCCCCCGGAAGTGCTGCACATGATGCAAGAGATCGAGCAGCGGGAAACCGCGGGGCTGGCCGTTAGCAATCAGATATTGCAAGCTTTATCCCAGGGCAATCGTGCGCAGGCAGAGGGATTGCTGTGGAACCAGGCCAAACCGCTGTACGTCCAGTGGCTGGGCAGCATCAACCGTCTGATTGATTTCGAAGAGGCACGCATCATTGCCAACAGCACCGAAGCCAATCGGGAAGCCAATGGTTTTGGCACTGTCATGTTGCTGATCACGGCCCTGGCCGTGGCCGCCAGCATTGCCGCGGCGGTGCTGCTGGCCCGCAACATCACGCGGGAGCTAGGTGCCGAGCCTTATGCCGTGCGCAACGTGGTGCAAGCACTGCGCAATGTTGAATTGACGGTCAAGGTACAGGTGCGCCCCGGAGACACCACCAGCGTGATGGCAGCTGTGGCGGACATGCAGCAACGCTTTCATGAATTGGTGTCGGCAGTACACAGCAATATTGCACATCTGCGCGCCACCAGCACAGAAATCTCTGCAGGTAACGCCCGCCTGGGGGAACGCACCGATCACACCACCGACAGCCTCGGCCGCACGACCCTGGCCATGGGCGCCCTGACCCACACGGTGCAGGACAGCGCCCAGTCGGCACAGCAAGCTGAAGACCTGGTAGGCAATGCACTCAGCGCTGCAGACCGCGGTGGCGAAGTGATGCAAGAGGTGGTGGGCACCATGCAAGACATTGCCCAAAGCAGCCACCAAATTGAAGAGATCATTGGTGTGATCGACGGCATCGCTTTCCAGACCAATATCCTGGCGCTCAATGCAGCTGTAGAGGCCGCACGTGCGGGAGAGCAAGGACGCGGTTTTGCGGTGGTCGCTGGTGAAGTGCGCGCACTGGCAGGCCGCAGTGCCGAGGCAGCCAAGCAAATCAAGGCCTTAATTGCCAGCAGCGTCGAGCGGGTCAACGCTGGCAATGCGCTGGTGGATCAGGCGGGGCACTCCATGCGGGACATCGTCAACCACGTGCAGCGGGTCCACCAGATCATTGCTTCCATCGGACAGGCCACGCAAGCCCAAAGCCAGGACATCACGCAGGTCAACCAGTCTGTGACGGACCTGGAGGATATGACCTTGCAAAATGCTGCGCTTGTGCAGCAAAGTGCCTCGTCCGTGGCAGATCTGCAAGAGCAGGCTGCCGCTCTGGGCCAGTTGGTGGCCGCTTTCACCGTGCACGCTCAGCCAGCGCCACTGCGTTTGTCCTAGGTTCTGTGCACACACTGCCCCTCACACAATTCAAAATTCAAGGGCTCTGTTGCCATGGCAACAGAGCCCTTGTTAAGTGGGTTTGAACCATCATGCTGGCCCAGAGACAGCACAGTGCCAGCGCCAGCGCCAGCAGCAATTACATATCAACGGCCAGTCCAAGCTGGACGGTATCGCACGCACCATACAAGGCATGCAGCGACACCTTGGCCTGCACATGCTGGCCGTCAGGCAACTCCAGCTCAAACACGAAATGGCTGCCACGGAAGGTGCGCTCGATCACCTTGGCAGGAACACCTTGCTCCACCAGACAGACATGCTCGGGTCGCAGCAGCACTTGCACCCCTTGCGCACTCTCAAAATGCGGATGGCCTGCTGCCAGCAAACCCAAGGCGGTTTGCCACTGCCCACCTGCAGTGGGCTTGGCAGAGAGCAAAGCCCCCTCGCCGACAAACTGCGCAACGTCACGCGTGGCGGGCGCACAGTACACCTGCACCGCATTGCCCCACTGCATGAGCTGACCCCGCGCCATCACACCGACGTTGTCAGCCATGGCAAAGGCTTCGTTCTGGTCGTGCGTCACCATCAAAGCCGTGGCTTTGGCCTGCTTCAGGATGGCACGCACTTCGCGGGCGATGGACTCGCGCATGCTGGTGTCCAGACTCGAAAATGGTTCGTCCATCAGCAACAGACTGGGTTCAGGGGCCAGCGCACGCGCCAAAGCCACACGCTGCTGCTGACCGCCCGAGAGTTCATGCGGCCACCGACCACCCATGCCTTGCAGACCCACCAGCTCCAGCATGGCCTGCACGCGGGCTGTGCGCTCGGCCCGGGTCCTGCCATGCAGACCAAAACCGACGTTGTCTGCCACATTCAGATGCGGAAACAAGGCGTGATCCTGAAACACCATGCCGATGTCGCGCAGCTGCGGGGGCACATGCCGGGCCGCAGCCGCCACGGTCTGATGCTTCAACGCGATTTCACCCTCGCGCACGGGTTCAAAGCCCGCAATGGCCCTGAGCAAGGTGGTCTTGCCGCACCCCGATGGCCCCAACAGGCAGCCGATCTCTCCCTGCGCCAGTCGCAGGTTGACGTTTTGCACCACGATGTTGGCGCCATAGCCCAATGAAACGTTTTTAACTTCAAGCATCACACACAACCTCGGCAATTTTCAACCGGCCGAAGACGGCTTCTTTTCTGTTTGCAGCACCAGCAAAACAACTGGCAGCAACCCCACCAGGACGATGGCCAGCGCAGGCAAAGCGGCTTCCTGCCACATGGACTCGGACGTAAGCTGGAACACACGCACCGCCAAGGTGTCCCAGCCAAACTGGCGCATCATGAGGGTGATGGGCATTTCTTTCATCACATCCACCACCACCATCAAAAATGCGGAGAGCAACCCGGTCCGCAGCAGAGGCAGGTGCAGGCGGCGCAGCGTTTGCCAGGGGCCCAGCCCCAGCGATGCACACGCCTCTTCCTGACTGCGGGTAATGCGCTGCATGGCGGCATCTGTCGCGTTATAGGCCACGGCCAGGAAACGCGCAGCCAAGGCCAGCAACATGCCCGCCAGACTGCCTTTGAGAATACCCAGGGTTTCAATGCCCCAGGGCGCCACCAGGGCCATGAGCTTATCGTCCAGCCACGCAATCGGCACGAACACGCCAACTGCCAGCACCACACCGGGCATGGCATAGCCCAGCACTGCCAGACGCACGATCCAGGCTGTTTTCGGATCGGGATGACGGCGACGAATCCAGGACAGCAGCAGCGCCAGTACCGTGGCGATGGCCGCCGTAATCAGTGCCAGATACAAGGTGTTCCATGCGTAGCCCCAATAGTCGCTATTGAGGTCCGTCTCCCAGACCGACAGCGCCCAGGCCACCATTTGCACCATGGGCACGGCAAACGCCGCCGCAAACACCAGCAAACATGCCAGGCTCGCCAACCACGCACGACTGCCGCGCAGCACGGTGCGATGCTGTTGTGGATGGCTCACATGGAAGCGCTTGGCGCTGCGTGAGCGCTGCTCCGAAGCCACCAGCAGCAGCACGACCAGCACCAGAATGGCTGCCAGCTGCGCCGCCGCGCCAATGTTGTGCAGATCAAACCACGATTTGTATAAAGCGGTGGTGAAAGTATCAAAGTTGAAGACGGCAATCGCACCAAAGTCCGCCAGCACTTCCATCAACACCAGCGCCAGTCCCGCACCGATCCATGGACGCGCCAATGGCAGAGCCACCTTGAAAAAGGCTTGCACCGGACTGTAACCCAGCGCCTGGGCGGCCTCCATGCTGCGGTGCCCCTGCGTGAGAAAGGCGCTGCGCGTCAACAAATACACATAGGGGTAGAAGGCCATGACCAGAACCATGACCAGCCCCCAGAGACTGCCGCGAATGTCGGGGAACCAGCGGCTGCTGCCAAACACATCGCGCAAAAAGCCTTGCACAGGTCCGGCATATTCAAACAGGCCCATCTGCACAAAGGCCAGCACATACGCAGGAATGGCCAGCGGCAGCACCAAAGCCCAGGAGAAAAACTTGCGCCCAGGGAAATCACACATGGCGGTCAGCCACGCCAATGGCACACCCACCACCAGGACTGCCACACTGACCAGCAACATCAACAGCAAGGTATTGCCCAGCACACGGGGCAACACGTAGTTCCACAAATGCTGCCAGATATCCCACTGGGGAGTGAACGCCATCCACACCACCGCCAGCAAGGGCACGATGGTGAGCAAGGCAATGGGCAACGCAAAAGCAAAACCGCGCCAGCGATGGGCTGGCGCGGTAAGGTCTACAGCAGACAAATAGCTAACCTAATGAAGAAAACCGATTAACGATAGCCTACACGATCCAGCAACTTGATGGCTTCTGACTGGCGCGAACCAATGTCGGCAGCGTTCAGCGGGCTGGGAATGAAGTCACCCCATGCTTCCACGATCGGATCAGCCTTGGCCTTGGTGTTGATGGGGCTCTCGAATGTACCGTGGGTATATGCAGTTTGTACACCTTCGGACGACAGCCACTCCAGCAGCTTGCGTGCGCCTTCGGGGTTCTTGGCATGCTGGGTCACGCCTGCACCGGACAGGTTCACGTGTGCACCGCCCTCGTCCTTGCCCTGGTTGGCCCAGAACAGCTTGACTTGTTTGTTGAAGTCTGGCTCCTTGGCCAAGATGCGGCCAAAGTAGTAAGTGTTGGCAATGCCCACATCGCACTGACCGGCGGCAATCGCCTTGAGCAGGCTGGCGTCGTTGGTGAACACATCACCCGCCAGATTGTTGACCCAGCCCTTGGTGATGGCCTCGGCCTTGTCCACGCCATGCTTGGCGATCATCATGGCGACCAGCGACTGAGTGTAGGTCTGCTTGGAAGTACGCAGGCACAGCTTGCCCTTCCACTTGGGGTCCGCCAGATCTTCATATGTGTTCAGCTGTTCAGGCTTGACACGGTCGGCCGCGTAGAAAATGGTGCGTTCGCGCTGCGACAGACCCCACCAGCGATTGCCGGGGTCGCGGAAATTCTGCGGCACGTTGGCGTTCAGCACGGGCGAGTCGATCTTTTGCAGCAGACCGCGCTGTGCCGCGTTGTGCAGATTGCCCATGTCCACGGTGATCAGCACGTCGGCTGGAGAGCTCGCACCTTCTGCTGCCAGACGTTCTGTCAGAGAGCCACCACGATCGGTCAGCAGATTGATCTTCACACCAGTTTGCTTGGTGTATTCATCCAGGGTCGGCTTGAGCAACGCTTCAATGCGCGACGAATACACGGTTACGGCTTGGGGCTGGGCTGCTTGGGCCAAAGTGGCAGCACCTACCAGACCTACGCACAAAGCTGTCTTCCAAAGTTTCATGGTGAAAAGCTCTCAGTCAGAAAGTCACGCCCGCTATGCGCTGTCCATGCAGTGCCGTGCGGCGTTGGTGTTGTAAAACGATGGCTCGGGAGTGCCAAACCATAATAAGAATAATTCCTATTAATCAAATTCTAATCCAACTCTGCAGCCTTGCGACACAGCCGCCACGCGAAAAATACAAGGCTGTTGCTCGGCGCTCACGGCGCCGCCTACTTGTCTGAGGTGGCACTTTCTTCAAACTCAGGTCTTCAAAGGCAGGTGGCTGCTGGTGCCGGGCATGTAGGCACCCAGAAAATCCAGGAAACTGCGCACGGCAGGCGTCAGCCCCCGACGCGAGCTGAAAACGGCATGCACGATCGACGGAGGAAAACTCCACTGGGGCAGCACGTGCACCAATTCACCACGCAGCATTTCCGCATGGCACATGTAGTTGGGCAAGTAACACACGCCCGCACCGCCCAGCACGGCCAGCTTCAAAGTCATCAAGTCATCGGCCACATACCGCACGGGCGGCTGCAATTGCACCTCGGCACCGGTGTCGCTGCGCAAGCGCCAATGCGCCGCGCCTTCGAATGCCGACATGGAGAGCACCTGATGCTCCATCAGCGCCTGCGGTGTTTCGGGCATGCCATAGCGCTGCAGATATTCAGGGCTGGCGGTCAGCACTTGGTGCGCCACATCCAGTTTCTTGACCACCAGGGTGGCGCTGTCTTCCAGGACGGCGCGTACGCGCAGCGCCACATCCACCCCCTCTTCCACCACATTGACAGGGCGGTTGACCACTTGCATCTCCAGGCGCACCAAAGGGTATTGCGCCAGAAACTGGGGAATCAAGGGCGCCAGCACCGTTTGCGACAAGGTGACCGGGCAGCTCACCCGCACCGTGCCGCGCGGCTCGCTTTGCACTTGCTCGACCGTGTCTTGCGCCGCCTGCGCGGCATCCCGCATGGCCTGGCAATGGCGCAGATAGGCACCACCCACCTCAGTGAGTGACAGCTTGCGCGTGGTGCGCTGCAGCAGACGCACGCCCAGACGCGCCTCCAGCTCTGCAATGCGGCGCGACAGGCGTGACTTGGGAATCCCCAGGGCGCGCCCGGCAGCGGCAAAACCACCGCGCTCAACCACCTCGGCGAAATACAGCATGTCATTGAGGTCTTGCATGAACACCTTTCAATCGTTCCATTTATAGAACAATCTATCGTGAAAATGGTGAATTATCAAAGCTACACGCATCATTCATACTTACCACCATTGATTGACACAGATCGCACAACAAGGAGCTTATTTTGAAACTGCTGCACATTGACTCTGCCATCACGGGTGAAAACTCCGCTTCGCGCAAGCTGACCCAGCAAATCGTGAGCGCCTGGGTGGCCAAGCACGCTGATACCCAGGTCGAATATCTGGACCTGGTGGCAGATGCCCCCAACCACTTCACCATGGCGGCCATGGCGCCCCGCACCGGCCAAACCGAAGGTTTGAGCGCTGAACAGGTGGCCGAGAACGCGGTCTCTGAACAGCTGGTGAGCCAGTTCCTGGCAGCCGATGTCGTGGTGATTGGCGCCCCCTTCTACAACTTCAGCATCCCCACCCAGCTCAAGGCCTGGATTGACCGCCTGGCCCAGCCTGGCCGCACTTTCCGCTACACCTCCGCGGGTCCGGAAGGTTTGGCCAAGGGCAAGACCGTCATCATTGCCTCCAGCCGTGGTGGCGTGTATTCCACCTCTGAAACCATGCAAGCCCTGGAGCACCAGGAAAGCTATCTGAAGGTGGTGCTGGGCTTCTTTGGTGTGACCGATGTTCGCATCGTGCGTGCGGAAGGTCTGGCAATGGGCCCTGATGCTGTGGCCGATGCGTTTGCCAGTGCGGCCAACGATGTCAAGGCCGTGACTGCTGCCTGAGCAGCACACACCGCTTGATATGCACACCAACGCCTGCTGAACAGCAGGCGTTTTTTCATGCCATCCGCTCTCAGGCCAGCGGCCAGCACAAGGGCAAAGCGGTGGCAGGCATGCGTTTTGAAGCTGTCCATACGGGTCTGCTTCGATTAAAAAAAGAGCTGCTAACGCTTGACTATCAAGGTTTTCCAATAGTTTTATATTGGAAAACCAATAGATACCAGCGTGGAGCGCTCTTATTTACATGAGCGTCTGTAGCAACCGCTTATTGCCCAATGCCGCCATGGGCCAATGACCATTTGGCCGGATCCTGCAGGAACGCTTGCCAAACCGCCAGTTGTTCCACGGCAAAACCACCGCGCTGAAAGGCCATGGCCAGCACATCCTGCCAGTTGCACAACGCATGCACGCGCACGCCATGCTGGGCCAGTACCGTCTCCGAGCCAAAGCAGCCGTAGTCAAACACCACAAACAGGTCTTCCACACGGGCTCCCTGGGCACGCAGCGCGTCGATGAAGCTGAGCTTGTACTGACCGGCTGAAACCATGTCATCGACCAGCAGCACCTTGCCATTCGGCTCCACCACGCCCTCAATCTGGCGGCTGCCCACGGCGCGCTTGCGCACGTATTGCAAGGGCATGTCCAGCTTCTCGGCAAACGAGGCGGCAAAGGCAATGCCGCTGGATTCACCGCCAGCCACCGCACTCAGGCCCTGGAGTGCGCCTGCATCCAGCAAGCGTTGCACGCCTTGCTTCATCAGTTCGCGGCGGATGGTGGGCATGGAGATCAACCGCGTGGCATCCATGTACACGGGGCTGGCCCACCCCGAAGGCAGCACAAAAGGCGCGTCCGTGCGTACTTCCACACAACCCGCATCCAGCAGCATGGCCGCTGCCGTTTGGCGTAAAGATTCCGTCATCACTTGGTCTTTCGAAAATTGCGGGCCTTAGGCCGAAATGGCTTCGATGGTGTCGGCCATCACTTGCGTGCCCAGCATGAAGTCGCTCAGCTCCATGGCCTCGTGGGGGTTGTGCGATCCGTTCTGATTGCGCACAAACACCATGCCCGATGGCACACCGCCATTGGCAAACAGCGCCGCATCATGGCCCGCACCGCTGGGAATACGTTCATGGGCGATGCCGCGCTGGCGGCAGGCGTTGGCCATCAGATCGCACAGTTTGGCATCGGTCACCGCTGGCTCGCTGGTCAGACGGCGATCCAGCACAAACTTCACGCCACGCTCACGCTCGATCGAGTGCATTTCGGCCTGCACGAGCTGGTAGAAGGCTTCCAGCGTGTCATTGCTCTTGCTGCGCGCTTCGAAGCTGAAATGCGCATAGCCTGGCACACGGGTGATGGAATGCTCGGCCGGGTTGGTCTGCACCACGCCGCAAGTCACCACCAAGTCGGTGCCACGCTCCAGCAAGGCGCGCCAGTGGTTGTCCAGGCGCACAATCAGATCCGACACGGCAAACACCGCATCCTTGCGCAGCCAGCGCGGCACCACGCCCGAGTGCTGGGCATCGCCAAAGCACTCAATCTTGTTGTGACGCACATTGCCACGAATGCCGCTGACCACCCCGACGGGAATTTCACGCGCCACCATCACCGGGCCTTGTTCGATGTGCAGTTCCAGATAGGCCAGGATGTCGGCAGGGTTGAGCAGTTTTTCCTGGCGGGCAATGGCTTCCATATCCGCACCACAGGCCGCCAGGGCATCCCGCAGCGTGATCTGATCGCCACGGCGCTGCAGTGCCAGATCAGCGCCGGAGAGCTTGCCCCACAGGGCCCCCGAGCCCATATAGGCCTTGCCGAACCATGCGCTTTCCTCACCGCGAAAGCCGATCACCTTCAGCGGTGCAGGCAGGCTCACGCTTTCGCGTTTGGCCGCTATCAGCACCAGCAAGCCTGCCACCACCCCGGCCAGACCATCGTAGTTACCACCTTGCGGTACGGAATCCAGGTGTGACCCCGTCCAGATCGCAGGCCCTGTGCGCGTATCTGCAGGATCAAAGTAGACAAAGTTGCCCGCGCGGTCGGTCGTCACTTCCAGACCTTCGCCGCGCACAAACTGGTCGAGATAAGCGGCGCAGGCGTTCTCGCCCTCCCCGTAGCTGGCACGGGTCACACCCACACCATCGAATGTCAGCGCACGAATGTCAGCAAACAATTGCTGAGCCAGCGGCTGTAGAGCATGCAGTTCCATATCAACATACCTGCAGCAATTGTTTTGTGCAGGTTCACAGGTTGCTAAGGACACATCCTAAACGCAAGAAAGATACGTGTTTGCCGCAAAACCATCGCCATCTGAGCATGGGATGTATCGGCGTTGGAATGGTCCGCGCATGCTGGCATGCGCCACGGTGTGCCCCTGGCCAAAGCCTGCGGCATGGACACCCGTTGGCTAGTGCGCTTCCTGTGCGCGCGCCAGATCAGCCACTCTGGCAATGGGCAAGCGCATGTCCACCACCAATCCTTGCTCTTCGGCAGCACCGAGGACAAGCTGGCCCTGGGCACTGCTGATAATGCGCTGCACGATGGTCAACCCCAAGCCTGTTCCTTGATTGAAAGGGCTTTTGCGCCAGAACCTTTGCATGGCCTGGGCGCACTCTGCTTCGCTCATGCCCGGCCCATAGTCACGAATGCGAATGTGCAGGCCCGGTTGCTTGGTGTCCAGTGCAAGACATGCTTCAACGGCTTTCCCCCCCGGGTTGTGACGCAGGGCATTGTCCAGCACATTGCTGACTGCGCACATCAGCAAGGGCAGCGGCAATGGCAGCACCCACTGGCCTTCCGCCCACGCCGACGGCTCCGAGGGCTGCACATGCACCTGCAAAGAGGCGCTGTGGCCTTTGGCCACTGCGTTTTTTTGGGATTGTTCACATG
>JAEYRT010000131.1 GCA_023435325.1 Pseudomonadota bacterium
CAGTGGGACAGCGGTGTGAGCAGGATGAACACCACACTGCCCATGATCTTGCTTTGCACGAGACTGGACGAGCTATTGGCAAACGCGTTTTGCAGCACGCTCATCATCACCAGACCCGGCACCAGAAACGCCGTGTAGCCCACACCATCGAACACCTGCACATGGTCTTCCAGCACGTGGCCAAAGATCAGCAGGTACAGCACCGCCGTCATCACCGGAGCGGCCACGGTCTGGAAGCTCACCTTCCAAAAGCGCAGTATTTCCTTGTAGAACAGCGACGTCCAGCCTTGCATCTGTGCCCCTCTCATGCGGCCCCCTGCATCACTTGCAAGAACACATCTTCCAGATCAGCACGACGAATTTCCATGTCTTCCATGAGCACATTCGCTTCACGCAAGGTGGACAGGAAACGTTCGATGTCATGCGGCCCCTGCGCCGGCAGCTGCACCACGCGCCCTGTCACGCGCGCCAGTTGCGCCAGGCTTGCAGGCAGCGCCTGATCGGTCTTGAACTGCAACACATTGGCCGAAGCGGTCTTGAGCAGATTGGATGTTTCATCCAGCGCCACCACATTGCCGTTCTTGAGCATGGCAATGCGGTTGCACAAGGCTTCTGCCTCTTCCAGATAGTGGGTCGTCAGCAGAACGGTATGTCCCTGTTTGTTCAGGCGGGAAACGAAATGCCACAGGGTCTGGCGCAGCTCCACGTCCACACCGGCCGTGGGTTCGTCCAGCACGATGATGGGCGGCTTGTGCACCAAGGCCTGCGCTACCAGCACGCGACGCTTCATGCCGCCCGAGAGCTGGCGCATATTGGCATTGGCCTTATCCGCCAGGCCGAGGCTTTCCAGCAGTTCATCAATCCAGGCGTCATTGTTCTTGACGCCGAAATAGCCAGATTGCAGGCGCAGCGTTTCGCGCACGTTGAAAAACGGATCAAACACCAGCTCTTGCGGCACCACGCCCAGTTGCTTGCGCGCATCGGCATAGTCGCTCTGGACATCCTTGCCCATGACGGTGATGCGCCCACTGCTAGGCTTGGCCAGACCCGCCAGAATGCTGATCAACGTGGTTTTGCCGGCGCCATTGGGGCCCAGCAACCCGAAGAACTCGCCCTCAGCGATTTCCAGGTTCACATTTTTCAGTGCCTGAAAACCGCCCTGTGCGGTTGGATAGGTTTTGGAGATGGATTGGATGGAGACAGCTGGCATGAGAGCCTGACATTGTAAAGGCCGCTTGCCTGACGGGTCTGCGCCGCGGGATTGCACGCCTCAGACAGACTGCTGCGTTGCCGTTGGGTCCAGCAGCGGCAGCACGCCATAGACCTGTGCCAGTGCCTGCAGGCCGGGAGTCCAGCCCTGCACCCGCAGCCTTTGCCCCCTGGCCTGCGCGCTGCGCCGGCAGGACAGCAGCAAGGCCAGTCCTGCCGAATCGAACGCCTGCACACCCGCCGCATCCAGCACAATGGCCGCCCCCTGGGGCTGGGCCTGCAGGCTGTGCTGCAACTGCAGATGTGCCTGTGCGACAGTCTCAGCCGTCAGCGTCGGGGGAAGTGCAATCGCTTGCTGCATGTTTTTATTTCGCTTCGACCGCGATGGTACGGCTGGACAAGGCTTGGATCAGTCCATCAATACCGCCCTTGTTCAGCTCCTGCGCGAACTGGGTGCGATAGGTTTCCACCATCCACAGGCCCAGCACGTTCAGGTTGTAGATCTTCCAGCCCTTGCCGTCACTGTTTTCCAGGCGGAAATCCAGCTGCACAGGCTCTCCCTTGCCGTGAACCTCGGTACGCACCAGCACGTCCTTGTCATCTGGTGCTGCGCGCAAAGGCTTGACCACCAGATGTTGATCGCTCACCTGTTTCAGGGCACCGGCATAGGTGCGGATCAGCATGCTCTTGAACGCCTGTTGCAGGCTTTCACGCTGCTCGGGCGTGGCCTGGCGCCACTGGGGACCCACGGCCGCCGAAGTCATCTTGCGAAAGTTAACATGGGGCATCACCGTGGTGTCCACCACCTGCGAGATGCGCGCAATATTGCCGTTGCGCAGTTCAGGGTCGGCCTTGATGGTTTCCAGTACATCCGCCGACAGGCGCTTGACCAGTGCGTCGGGAGCTTCCACAGCCTGTGCCCATGTCGGCGCAGTCATCCAAAGGGCAGTGCTGGCAGCAAAAAGAGCAGCCAGCGTGCGACGTTGCATCATCATTGTTTTTCCTTTCACACCAGGGGCCATGCCCTGGCTGACGCCTCAATCGTCGTAGCTTTCGATACGACCGGCGTTCTCGTCATTGTGCTGGCTGCTGCCAGGATTGCGCTGTTGCAAATAGAAATCCCGTATCAGGCTATAGCGATCCAGCGAAGCGGCATCCAGCGTGTCAGTCGCGTTCAACAGATTGGCGCGTGTATTGACCAGACGCAGGCCGGTCAAGGTATTACGGTGAGACACGGGGTGCAGGTCCCCCAGCACAGAGCCCTGCCAGTCCACGGGCAGGGCCGCGGTGTCACGCACGGTCGAAGGGCCGAGCAAAGGCAGAACCAGATACGGCCCCGACTGCACCCCCCAACTGCCCAGCGTCAGGCCAAAATCCTGCTTGTTGCGTGGCACCTGCATTTCGGTGGCGATGTCCAGCAGACCGCCCAGACCCAACACAGTGTTGGTGGTGAAACGCACCATGTGGTTGTACGTCTGCTCGCCATTCCCTTGCAACGCATGGTTGACCATGGACCACAGGTCACCCAGGTTGCCAAAGAAGTTGGTCACGCCTGTGCGCACGGGCTGGGGAAGCACCGTCTGGTAGGCAGTGGCCACGGGTTGGAGCACGGCATCATCCACTGCGTCATTGAACTTGGTCATCGAGCGGTTGTAGCGCTCATAGGGGTCCTGGGGATGGGTCGCCTGCGTGCTGGCACAGCCAAGCAAGGCCATGCTGCCGGCCACTACAGCGCCTGCGCACAGCAGCCGCGTGATGGAAGAAGAAGTTTTCACTGCGTTCATGGTCATACCAGTCCAAGCCTGTTTAATTGGAAGCAGCATTGGCAGCGCTACCATCGTCCGCCCGGTTGTAGAGGAACTGACCGATCAGGTTCTCCAGCACCACCGCAGACTGTGTTGCAGCCACACGGTCCCCTTCCACGAGATTTTGCTCATCTGCGCCCGCTTCAATACCAATGTACTGGTCGCCCAGCAATCCACTGGTCAGAATTTTGAGCGAACTATCCTTGGGAAAAGCGTAGCGCTTTTCCATCGCGATATGTACGGTAGCTTGAAATGTCTGGTCATCAAAAGTGATGTCTTCCACGCGCCCCACCACGACCCCTGCACTTTTGACCGCGGCCTTGGGCTTCAAGCCACCAATATTGTCAAAGCGGGCGGTCACCTTGTAGGTTTCCTGGAAGCTCAGGCTGAGCAGATTGGCCGACTGCAGGGCCAGAAACACCAGCGCAGCTGCGCCCATCAAGACAAAAAGGCCGACCCACACGTCGTTTTTAGATGCCTGCATAACTCATCCTTATCAATCTTTGCGCTTCAGATGCTGAACATGGAAGCGGTGAGCAAGAAATCCAGCGCCAGTACGGCCAGCGAGGCCACCACCACCGTACGCGTAGTGGCACGTGACACACCTTCGGGTGTGGGCTTGGCGGTAAAGCCCTGGTAGAGCGCCACAAAGGTCACCGCCACGCCGAACACGATGCTTTTGATCACACCATTGCCCAGGTCGTACCACCAGTCCACGCCGGATTGCATTTGCCCCCAGAAGGCGCCGCCATCGACACCAATCATGACCACGCCAACCAGCCAGCCGCCGACGACACCAACCGCACTGAAGACCGCAGCCAACAGCGGCATGGTGACGAAACCGGCCCAGAAACGCGGTGCCAGGATGCGCTTCACAGGGTCCACGGCCATCATTTCCATGGCGGAAAGCTGCTCGCCCGCTTTCATTAGTCCGATTTCTGCCGTCAGCGCCGTTCCGGCCCGGCCCGCAAACAGCAAGGCTGTCACCACAGGCCCCAGTTCACGCAGCAGGGACAGCGCCACCAGCAGACCCAAGGCCTCCGCAGAGCCATAACGCTGCAAGGTGTAATAGCCCTGTAGGCCCAGCACGAAGCCAACAAACAGGCCCGAGACGGCGATGATGGCCAGCGAGTAATTACCCAGGAAATGGATCTGGTCGCCCAGCAGGCGAAAGCGCCCCAGCGTGGCGGGCAGCAGGCCCAGCAGGCGCACAAACAATCGGGTCGCTTGCCCCAGCGCAGCCAGCTGGCTGCGCGTCCATTGCCCCAATGCAGCCAATGCTTTCATGGCTGGCCTCCAAAATCCTGCTCCAGGCTCGGCGCCGGATAGTGAAACGGCACAGGTCCGCTGGGGCGTGCATGGATGAATTGCTGCACGAGCGGATCGGGATTGGCCCGCACCTCTTCAGGCGCACCCTGTGCAGCAATGCCCCCGGCGCCCAGAATCACCACATGATCGGCCACACGAAAGGTTTCTTCCAGATCGTGTGACACCAGAATGCTGGTCAGTCCCAGAGCATCATTGAGGGTGCGGATCAGGCGTGCTGCCGTCCCCAGGGAAATCGGATCCAGCCCCGCAAACGGCTCGTCGTACATGATGAGCTCCGGGTCCAGCGCAATCGCCCGTGCCAGCGCCACGCGGCGTGCCATGCCACCGGAGATCTGACTGGGCATCAGGTCCCGCGCGCCGCGCAGGCCCACGGCATGCAATTTCATGAGCACGATGTCGCGCACCATGTCCTCGGGCAGCCGGGTGTGCTCGCGCAGCGGAAAAGCCACGTTGTCCAGCACGCTCATATCCGTAAACAAGGCGCCGAACTGGAACAACATGCCCATGCGGCGGCGCATGGCATACAGCTGCTTGGCATCCATGTGTCCCACATCTTGCCCGCCTACCAGCACCTGACCTTGCTGGGCTTTGTGCTGCCCTCCGATCAGGCGCAATACCGTGGTCTTGCCTCCGCCGGACGCCCCCATCAGGGCCGTCACCTTGCCGCGCGGCACCTGCAGGGAGAGGTCGCGCAAGACGGGGCGATCACCATAGCCGAAAGTGACGTTGCGCAGCTCCACAAAGGGGGCAGGATGGCTCATGCGATGGAATTCTTTGAAAATCTTGAAAGGCGTTATTGTGCAGACAAGCCGCAGCCCATGGGGGCGGCAGACACATGTAAACATACACAACTGTATGTTTCTGCCGCCCAAATTCTGAATGCAAGCCCTTGAAAACCATAGCTTTGTACGCTGGTGGTATCAGGCTGTATTGCAGTTTTTTTACAACATGTTTTGCAAAAAGGCTTGGGTGCGTTCGTGCTGCGGATTGGCGAAGAACGCTTCGGCTTCGTTTTGCTCGACGATGTAGCCGCCGTCCATAAAGATCACGCGGTTGGCCACCTCCCGGGCGAACCCCATTTCATGGGTCACCACCAGCATGGTCATATGCTCATCGGCCAGCTCGCGCATGGTGCGCAGCACTTCTCCTGTGAGTTCGGGGTCGAGGGCTGAGGTGGGCTCGTCAAACAACATGATGTCCGGATCCATGGCCAACGCACGGGCAATGGCCACACGCTGCTTCTGGCCGCCCGAGAGACGGTTGGGATAGGCATCGCGCTTGGCCGACAGACCCACCTTGGCGAGCAGTGCCTCGGCCTTGGGCACGATCTCTTCGCGCTTCATCTTCTTGACCAGCAGGGGCGCCTCGATCAGGTTCTCCAGCACCGTCAGGTGCGGGAACAGATTGAAGGACTGGAACACCATGCCCATCTTGTGGCCGATTTTGCGGATTTGTGCATCCCCCACATACTGGGCTTTGCCACTGGCGTCGTTTTGCGCCAGCACTTCACCCTCGACGATGACCGAGCCACGGTCAATCGTTTCCAGGTGGTTCAGGCAACGCAAGAACGTGCTCTTGCCGGAACCCGAGGGGCCGATCACAGCCACCACTTCACCACGCAGCAGGTCCAGCGAGACGCCGCGCAGCACTTCATTGCCGCCGAAGGCCTTGTGGATGTCCTTGGCGGAGATCATCACATCAGGCGTCGTACTTGGCATAGCGTTTCTCGAGGTACTGGAAGCCCCAGGTCAACACCAGGGTCATCACTAAATAGAAGCAGGCGGCCACAATGAAAGGCGTGGTCGTGAAGTCGCGCTGCACAATGCCACGCGCGGCACGCAGCAGGTCGTTCAGGGCCAGCACGTAAATCAGCGAGGTGTCCTTGACCAAGGTGATGGTTTCATTGGACAGCGGCGGCAGGATGCGCGGCCATACCTGGGGAATCACGATGCGGCGCATGGTCTGCGCATACGACAGCCCCAGCACCTTGGCACCTTCATACTGGCCGCGGTCGATGGACTGGATGCCAGCGCGGAAGATTTCCGCAAAATAGGCTGCATAGTTCAACGTGAAAGCCACGATGGCCGCCGGAAAATCGTCAAAGCGCACACCAATCACCGGCACGAAAGGCAGTGCGAAATAGATGAACAGCATCTGCAGCATCAGCGGCGTGCCGCGCATCAGCCAGATATAGCCACCCACCAGGGCGCGCAGCCCTGCAAAGCGCGACAGGCGCACGAGCGCCAGCACCAGCCCCAAGGGAATGGACAGCGCCAGCGTAATGGCAAAAAGCTTGAGGGTCACCACCGCGCCTTGCGACAGCGGGCCCAAAAGGGAAATAACGTAATCCATGGAAAAGCCTTCACGCGACCGCTTGACGGGTGTCGCTGGCACTGTCAAAGCACCCCGCTGCACAGCGCGAGCCGTGCTGACAAAAAACACCGGCGTGGCCAAGGCGGGCCACGCCGGTGTGTGGTCAAGCGCGAAGCTTACTTGACAATGTTTTCACCGAACCACTTCTTGGAAATTTCAGCAGCGGAACCGTCGGCCTTCATGTCCTTCAGGACCTGGTTGACCTTGCCCAGCAGCTCCGTGTCGTCCTTGCGGAAGCCCACGCCGTAGTCTTCGGTACCGAAGTTGTCTGCCAGCACGGTGTAGACCTCGGGCTTCTTGGCCACGTGGAAACGGCCCACCACTTCATCCACCACGATGGCGTCCAGACGGCCAGCTTCCAGGTCCATCAGTGCCGTGATGTTGTCACCGAACTGCTTGAATTCCTTGAAGGTGTTGAACACGGCTTCTTCCTTCTTCATGGCGTCCACCGCCGAAGAGCCTTCCTGCACGCCCACCACCTTGCCAGCCAGGCCGGCCTTGTCCGTGATGTCCGAGCCGGACTTCACGATGATGATCTGGCGATTCGCCATGTAGGGATCGGTGAAGGCGATGTGCTGCTTGCGCGACTCCAGGATCGTCAGGCCGTTCCACAGCACGTCGATGCGCTTGCCGTTCAGCTCTGCTTCCTTGGCGCTCCACTCGATGGGCTTGAACTCCACTTCCACGCCCAGGCGCTTGGTGGCTTCCTTGGCCATGTCGATGTCAAAGCCGACCAGCTCGTTCTTCTCGTCACGGAAACCCATGGGAGGGAAGTTGTCATCCAGACCGACCACGATCTTGGTCACTGCAGCAGGTGCAGGTGCTGCAGCGGGCGCTGCTGTGGTGGCAGCAGGTTCGGACTTGCCGCAAGCTGCAAGGATGGCAGTCACTGCCAGGGAAGCGAGAAGGGTACGTTTTTTCATGGCTACAAAGTTGAGGTGGAAAAACCGGTCTGACCACGACAACAGCAATCACACGGGGTAAACCCGCAAACCTGTATGCCGCACTGGCCGAATCCGGTATTGTCGCGCAGACCAGTCCCTGTTGCTACCTGTCTGGGCCATAACCACGCATGCCAACCCTGTGCCTGCGCAATTTCGATACACGTGCCATGGCAGATACCGTCTTACCCGCCCCCTTGCTGCAAGCCTACCAAGCCACCCACTATCGCATCCATGGGCAGGATTGGTACCTGCAGCTCGGGCAAGCCCAGCCCGCACTGGCCGCTTACTACCAGCGCCACGCTGTGCAATGCGCTGCCTACCTGACCGCCTGCAATCCCCTGGGCGAGTTGCTGCCTGACCACTTGAATGCCCGCCGCATGGACCAGCTGCGCCAGGCCTTGCAGCGCGCGGGCTGGTCATGGATGGAAGGCAAAGGCCACGACCCCGAAGGCCACTGGCCCGGTGAAGACAGTGTGCTGGTCTGGGGCATGCCCGAAACAACGGCCCGCGCCTGGGGTCAGCAATGGAGCCAGAACGCCATCGTGCACTGCGGCGCAGACATGGTGCCGCATCTGGTGCTGCTGCGATAAAGCAAAAAAAGTAGCTGTCAGCGCTTATTCAGACTTGGTTTCAAATATAAAACTATCTGAAACCTTTTCACTGCAAGCGCTTGCAGCTATCTCTTTAGATATTCCACGCCGATAAAAAAAGAGCGCCCGAAGGCGCTCAAGCAAGTTGGAAACATTGAAACTGAAAACTTAGCGTGGCAATGTGCTTGCACCCATCAGGAATTCATCCACGGCACGTGCCGCCTGACGGCCTTCACGAATCGCCCACACCACCAACGACTGACCGCGGCGCATGTCACCTGCGGCAAACAGCTTGGGCACATTGGTCGCATAGCCACCGACGACTTCCGTCGACGCCTTGGCATTGCCGCGTTGGTCCTTGTCGACCCCAAAGGCATCCAGCACGGTTTGCACGGGTGAGACAAAACCCATGGCCAGGAACACCAGATCGGCCTTGATGATTTGCTCGGAGCCGGGAACCTCGGTCATCTTGCCGTCCTTCCACTCCAGACGCACGGTCTTCACCCCGGTCAGCTGGCCTTTTTCACCGATGAACTCCTTGGTGCCGATCGCGAACTCGCGCACGCAACCTTCGTCGTGGCTGGACGAGGTGCGCAGCTTCAGCGGCCAGTAGGGCCACACCAGCGGCTTGTTCTCCTGCTCAGGCGGCATGGGCATCAGCTCCAGCTGGGTCACGCTCACCGCGCCATGGCGGTTGGAGGTGCCCACGCAGTCGGAGCCCGTGTCGCCACCGCCAATCACCACCACATGTTTGCCATCGGCACGGATCTGACCTTTGAGCTTGCCGTCGCGCGTCACCTTGTTTTGCTGGGGCAGGAACTCCATCGCAAAGTGCACGCCTTTCAGTTCACGGCCAGGCACTGGCAGGTCACGCGACTGCTCGGCGCCGCCGGTCAGCAGCACGGCATCAAACTCCGCCATCAGACTTTCCGGGGAGACGGTTTCCTTGGACCAGTTGGTGACCTTGCTGTCCTTGCCCAGACCTTCTGGCCCGGCCACCAGCACGCCGGTGCGGATCTTCAGGCCTTCGGCCACCAACTGCTCCACGCGGCGGTCGATGTTGGCCTTGTCCAGCTTGAAGTCCGGGATGCCGTAGCGCAGCAGGCCTCCGACCTGGTCGTTCTTCTCGAACAGCGTCACATCGTGGCCGGCACGCACCAGCTGCTGGGCAGCCGCCAGACCGGCAGGGCCGGCACCGACCACGGCCACTTTCTTGCCGGTTTGCTTGGAAGGCAACTGCGGCTTGACCCAGCCTTCTTCCCAGGCACGGTCGATGATGGCGTGCTCGATCGACTTGATGCCGATGGGCGCGTTGTTGATGTTCACCACGCAGGCGGCTTCGCAGGGCGCGGGGCAGATGCGGCCGGTGAACTCCGGGAAGTTGTTGGTGGAGTG
>JAEYRT010000141.1 GCA_023435325.1 Pseudomonadota bacterium
GATCAGGCCATAACACTCCGGATGGCGGTGCAGGTCAAAGTTGAACGTGGTGCGCTTGTAGACAGCACAGAAATCCAGATCGGCGCGGCCCAGCACCACTTCGTCGTCCTTGGTGATGCAGCGCGCCACGACCTCGCCCGACGGTGCAACCATCAGGCTGCCGGCAATGCTGTCCACCCCCTCTTCCACACCACCCTTGGCCACGCTGGCCACCCAGCAGCCGTTCTGGTAGGCACCGGCCTGCACCGAGAGCTGATTGTGGAACAGTGACAAATCATCGTGCTGCGGTGCAGGTGCGTTGTGCACGGGCGTGTTGTAACCAATGAAGATCATTTCCGCCCCCTGCAATGCCATGACGCGGTAACTCTCGGCCCAGCGGCGGTCGTTGCACAGTGCCATGCCCATGGTGCCGCCAAAGGCCTGGTACACGTCGAATGACTTGCCGGGCGTGAAGTAGCGTTTTTCCAGGTGCTGGAATTTGCGCCAGGGTTCATGCTCGAAATGGCCGGGCACATGGATCTTGCGGTATTTGCCCACGATCTTGCCGCTTTTGTCCACGAGGATGGCAGTGTTGTATTGCATGGGCTGACCGTCTTCTTCCGCCAGCTCCGCATAACCCAGATAGAAACCAATGCCCAATTCACGCGACAGATCGAACAATGGCATGGTCTCGCGGTTAGGCATTTCGCGTTCGTAGTAGCGGTGCAGCTCGGCCACGTCTTCGATGTACCAGCGCGGGAAAAAGGTGGTCAGCGCCAGCTCGGGGTAGACGATCACGTCGGCACCCAGGCTCTTGGCCTCGCGCATCATTTCACACAGGCGCTGGACGACACTGGCACGCGAATCAGCTTTTTGCACGGGGCCGAGCTGGCCCAGAGCGACATTGACAATACGGCTCATTGCTCTCTCACTTTCATAGCTGCCAAGGCTTTCTGTATCAGCCTTGGCAGCACATTCCTCTCAAACTCTTTCAACTGATCTAGCTGTTGGCAGCGTCTACCAGCACCTGCAGCAACACATTGGCGCCCTGCTCCAGCTGCACAGCTTCCGTGTGTTCGCGTACGTTGTGCGACAGGCCTCCGGCACTGGGAACAAACACCATGGCAGTCGGGCACACGCGTGCCAGCATTTGTGCGTCATGGCCGGCACCGCTGGGCATGCGCAGCGTGGACAGACCCAGCGCCTGCGCATGCTGCTGCACGCTGTTCACCAAGACGGCATCAAACGCCACAGGTGCGAAATCCGCGAGCTGGCGATGACTGAACCGCACCCCGCTCTCAGCCGCCAACTTGCGCGCAAAGGCCAGGACTTGGGCCTGCGCCTGCTGCAGCAGCGCACCGTCGGTGTTGCGCAGGTCCACCGTCATCACGGCCTGACTGGGAATCACATTGATCAGGTTGGGCTTGAGCTGCACCGCCCCGACGGTGCCCAGTTGCCGCCCGCCCATGTGCTGCACCAACTCGGCGACAAAGGCCGCCACGCGCATGGCGCACATGCCTGCGTCATGACGCAGCGCCATGGGCGTGGTGCCTGCGTGGTTGCTGGTGCCATCGAAGGTGAGCTCCATCCAGCAAATGCCTTGCACACCTTCCACCACACCGATATCAAAGCCTTCTTGCTCCAGGACTGGTCCTTGCTCGATGTGCAGCTCCACAAAGCGGTGCACCTTCGGCGCACCCGCAGGCGCCGAGCCTGCGTAGCCGATGCGCTGCAGTTCGTCACCCAGGCGTGCGCCGTTGTCCACGGCCTTGGTCTCCAGCGCTTCCTCCAGCGGCATGCCACCGACCATGACCAGGCTGCCCAGCATGTCCGGCTGAAAGCGTGCGCCTTCTTCGTTGGTGAAAAACGCCACCTGGATCGGCCGGCGCGTACGCAGCCCTGCGTCGCGCAGCGTAGCGATGACCTCCAGCCCCGCCATCACGCCATAGTTGCCGTCGTACAGCCCACCCGTGCGCACGGTGTCGATATGGCTGCCCGTCATCACAGGCAGGGTGCCAGCCTCCGTGCCCGCATAAGTGGCGACGACATTGCCAATGGCATCGATCTGCACCTCCATGCCCAAATCACGCATCTGTTGCACTGTCCAGTCACGTGCGGCTCTGTCGGCATCACTCAATGCCAGGCGGTTGGTGCCACCGCCTTCGAGCGCGCCGAACTGTCCCAGCTCGCGCAGGCGCTGCAGCAAACGTGCACCGTTCACGCGCAATGCGTTCACTGCACTCATGCGCGCCCCTTGGCACGAGCGGCCACGACTTCGGCACTTTCGCCGACCAGTTGCTCATACAGTGCAGGGTCGGTCGCGGCTTCCGAACCGAAGAACAAAATGCGGCTGTTTGCGTTCAGGCCCAGCGTCCGTTTCGCCGCTTTGCTCTGGCTGACAGCAATGGCTGCTGCCACGCCGGCGACGGCGGACTCACCGGCCACAATCACCGGATCACTGCCCAATGGATGGGCCAGCAAGCGCATGGCGGCCACGGCAGCCTCGTCGGCAATCACGCAGAAGGCATCCGTGCCTTTCTCCAGGATTTCCCACGCCAGGTGCGAGACTTCGCCGCAGGCCAGGCCCGCCATCAGCGTGTCGATATCACCCGTCACCGCTGTGAGCTGGCCGGCCTTGGCGCTTTGCGTGAGGCAATCGGCCTTGTCCGGTTCCACCACCACAAAGGTCGGACGATCGCCCGCATCGCGTTCCCAGAAATAACCACAGACTGCGGCCGCCAGACCGCCGACACCAGCCTGCACAAAAATGTGCGTGGGGCGTTCGGACAACTGCTGCGCGGCTTCTTCCACCATCAGCTGGTAGCCCTGCATCACATCGCGTGGCACATCCATATAGCCCGGGTAGGAGGTGTCGGAGATCACAAAGCGTCCGTATTGCTTTGCATCCAGATCGGCCTGGCGTACGGCATCGTCATAGTTGCCAGCGGTGCGCACCACCTGCGCGCCATAACTAGCAATCGCATCCTTGCGACCTTCGCTGACCGTGGCGTGGATGTAGATCACGCACTGGCAGCCAAACAGCTGTGCACCCCAGGCAACGGAGCGGCCGTGGTTGCCATCGGTCGCGCAGGTCACGGTGATATCGGCGCACAGCGCACGCAACTCAGGGGTGAGCAAGTCTTGCGTGCCCAAGGTACGACCCAGCTTGGCCCCCAACTCACGGCACAGCAGGCGTGCCACGGCATAGGCACCGCCCAGGGCTTTGAAACTGCCCAGTCCGAAACGGCTGCCCTCATCCTTGTAGTGCACACTGGCCACACCCATGGCTTGCGCCAGCGCGGGCAGACTGTGCAGTGGGGTCATGGTGTAACCCTGCCATTGCGTGAGTTCACGCTGCGCTAAGGCCAAGGCATCTGCCCCCAGAATTTCACTGCGCTGCACGCCATAAGGGCTGATGCGGTTGGCCTTGGGATTGACCAGGCATTCGACGGTCAAAGAAGGAAGTGCTGCTGCATTCATACCAAGCTTTCAGTTTGCAAAAGATTCATGTACGAGCGCGCCTGCTTTCACAGTTGCGGCTCCAGATCGTTGAGCGACACATGCAGGCGCTCAATGCGCGCGAGCCGGTCCTGCGTGACGCCGCGCAGCTGCTGGGCCAGTGTCGCGGCCAAAAAATTCACCAGACTGACGCCACACACATAAGAGTCGAACAGGCCTTGCTGGCTGCTGGCACCACAGCGCAGCACCACCTGTGCCTGCATGGCCAGCGCCGACACGGGAGCATCCGTGAGCACCATGGTCTGTGCCCCTGCATGACGGGCTGCAGCAAGCACCTGCGGCAGCCGCGTGCTGCGGCGGCGAAAGTCCACAGCCAGCACCACGTCCTTGTCACTGACGCAGGCCAACAGGTCTGCCTCGCGCCCCGCGCCATCATTGAGCGAGAACACCTCGGACCGTACCTGCGCCAACAGCGACTGTGCATAGAACGCCGTGACATGGCTATGGCGATAACCCACCACCCACAGCTTGCGTGCCTTGCGCAGCAGATTCAGTGCTGCGTCCAGCTGCGCTTCGGACACGGCCTGCGACCACTCGTGCAAACGTTCCGCATCCAGCTGCAGATGCGCTTGGAACTGCTGGGCTGTGCTGTCCTTGCTGCGCCGGCCTCCCATGCGTGCCAGCGGCGACTGCTGCTCCTGTGCCAGACGCAGCGCATGGCGAAATTCCTCATACCCCGCATAGCCCAGGCTACGGAAGAAACGGGCTGCGCTGGACTTCGAAGTTCCTGCCAGATGCGCCAGTTCAGTGGCCGAATAACCCAGCAACTCGCGCTGGCGCGCCAGCACCACATCGGCCAGCTTGCGCTCGGCATCCGACAGAGCGCCATACACATGACGTATGCGTGATTCCAGGGAAGTTGCAGTAGCGGTGTGCGTCATAAAAAGGCCTTTGTCTCCAATTTGGTGAGCCCGCACCAAATTGGCCAGGGTTTGCACCAATGACTGAAACTTGTGTGCCATTTCTGAGAAACCGTGGCACTTCTGTTTCAGACTTCATACACCAATGCAAAAGCAATGCCTGTTTGCGTTCGGACTCTTCAACGCTAGGCTTTGCCTGCATTCCGCACACTTTCTGCATACACAAAGCAACCTCAGTTTGCAGCGCTGAAACAGCTGATGCCGGCACTGAAATTCAGGTTTCAAAAAAACTGGCACGGTATGTGCTGAAAGCATTCCACCCGCAATCTTTTGTTTCATGGAGTGCCCTATGTCTCTGACCCGCCGCCTTTTCGCTGCCAGCGCCGTTGCTGTGACTGCATTGACCGTTGCTTCTGGTGCTTATGCGCAGGAAGACAAGTCCTTGGAGAACATCCTCGCCAAAAAGTCCATCGCGCTGGGCATTCCTACGGACTATCCACCCTACGGTTTCATGGGTCCAGACTTCAAGCCCACGGGCGTGGACGTGGCCACTGCCCAGCTGATTGCCGACAAGCTGGGCGTCAAGGCGGAGTTTGTGCCCGTGAGCACCCCCAACCGCATTCCTTACCTGCAGTCCAGGAAGATTGACCTGATCGTTTCAGCCCTGGGCAAGAACGCCGAGCGCGAGAAAGTGATCGACTTCACCACCTCCTACGCACCGTTCTTCCAGGCGGTGTTTGGCCCCAGGGACGTTGCCATCAAGGACTTTGACGATCTGGCGGGCAAAACCCTGGCAGTGACACGCGGCACCATCCAGGACGACGCGCTGCAGGAGCTGGCTCCCAAGACCCTGAAGATCCAGCGCTTCGAAGACGACAACTCGACCATGGCCGCTTTCATGACCCAGCAAACCCAGTTTGTGGCCGTGGGCGCAGCCGTAGCGGCTGCGGCCCTGCAAAAGAATCCCAAGGTGCAGGCCGAGTACAAGCTGCTGATCAAGGATTCGCCCAACTACGTCGGCGTGCGCAAGGGTGAGACTGCGCTGCTGAACAAGGTCAATGACATCC
>JAEYRT010000185.1 GCA_023435325.1 Pseudomonadota bacterium
CGCTGGTGAAGTGGGCACAAAATGGTGTGCTGCTGCTCAACACCTGTCTGACGGTGGAAGAGGGGCAGGCGGCCAGCCACAGCAAAAAAGGCTGGGAAGTGCTGACCGACCGCATCATCCAGCACGTGGCCGAGCAAGGCCGTCCCACGGTGTTCATGCTCTGGGGCAGCCATGCCCAATCCAAGCGGGTGCTGATTCCACAGGACCGTGGGCACCTGGTGCTGATGAGCAACCACCCTTCGCCGTTGTCGGCCCTGCGCCCGCCCGTGCCTTTCATTGGCAATGGACACTTTGGCAAAGCCAAGGCATTTCGCCAGCAGCACGGCTACTGAGCCGCAGCTTTACCGGACATTTACAAGCCCCTGTCCTCTGTATTGAGAATGATTCTCATAAAATATCACTAAAGTCCGTTGCGTTTGACATGGCCCACGCTGTGGAAATCTCAACAGACCGGATGTTGAAAGCTAGCTTGCCTGTGCAAGGCAGAGGACGTTGAACATGAATGCAGTGTGGAATCGCCGCCAGACCATGGCTGGTTTGGTGCTGGCGATGGCTTTGCCTTTTGCTGCCGCGCATGCCGCAGCAACGGTCAAAGTGCAGGACAACACGGGCGAAGTGGTGATGCCGCTGAAGCCCAAGACCGTGCTGGTCTATGACTTTGGTGCGCTGGACATGGTGCGCACTATGGGCGGGCAGGTAGCTGGCGTTCCCCAGCAGGCCATGCCGCCAGCCCTCAAGGAATATGCAGACACCGGCAAGTACGCCAATATCGGCACGCTGTTCGAGCCGGACTATGAGAAGGTGAAGGCACTCAAGCCGGATCTGATCATTGCCGGCAACCGCTCGCTGCCCAAGATCGAGGCGCTCAAGCAGTTTGCGCCGGTGCTGGATGTCACCATCGACAACCAAAACCAGATGGCGCATGTGTACCGCAACATCCGGGCGATTGCGGCCATCTACGGTGTGCCGGAAAAGGGTGAACAAGAGATTCGGGAGATTGACGCGGCCATTGCCGACGTCAAGGCCAAGGCCAAGGCCTCCGGCCAGGGTGGTGCGCTGTTTCTGATGACCAATGGCGGCAAGCTCAGTGTGTATGGCCCTGGCTCGCGCTTTGACATGCTGTATTCGGTGTTTGGCGTGCGCCCCATCCAGGACAGGATCGAGGTATCCAAGCATGGGCAGGCGGTGTCGTTCGAGTACCTGCTCAAGACCAACCCCGACTACCTGCTGGTGCTGGACCGTGATGCCGCGATCGGCAACGATGGTCAGGCTGCCAAGAAGCTGCTGGACAACAAACTGGTGCATGCCACCAAAGCATGGCGCAATGGCCATGTCGTGTATCTGAACGCTGCCAACTGGTACACCATGTCCAATGCCAGCCCCACAGCACTGAAAGAAAATTTGAAGCAGTTGTCGGATGCTTTCTCCAGGTAATCACACACCCGCGGGGCGCACCGCCCTGGCGTGGACAGGGGCCCTGGTGGCCCTTTTTGCATTGGCGCTGTGGAGTCTTTCCGTGGGTGTGAGCGATGTGTCCTGGAACACCTTGTGGAGCAACAGCGAAGACGACATGGTGGCCCAGGTGCTGATGTACGCACGCGTTCCACGCACGCTGGCATTGATCCTGGCGGGCAGCGCCATGGCGGTGGCTGGGTTGCTCATGCAGATGCTGGCGCGCAACCATTTTGTGGAGCCATCGACCATGGGGACGGTGGAATCCGCCACACTGGGCATGTTGCTGTGCATGCTGCTGGCTCCTGACTTGCCCGTGCTGGCCAAGATGGGAGTTTCAGCCACCACGGCCTTGAGCGGCACGGCGTTGTTCATGGCCATTCTCTCGCGCATCCCGCTGCGCAGTGCGTGGATTGTGCCGCTGGTGGGTTTGATCCTGGCGGGTGTGATCGAGTCCGCCACCACATTTTTCGCTTACCAGCACGACATGATCCAGTCGCTGCGGGCGTTCTCCAACGGAGATTTCTCCGCCATCGTGGAAGGGCGCTACGAGATGCTGTGGCTGTCGCTGGGCGTCACCGCCCTGGCCGTGCTGGCGGCAGACCGTTTCACGGTGGCGGGCCTGGGCGAATCGTTTGCCACCAACCTGGGGCTCAATTACCGGGTGCTGGTGCTGCAGGGGCTGATCGTGGTGTCCGTGGTGACGGCCTGCATTGTGGTGACCGCAGGCGCGATTCCGTTTGTGGGCCTGATCGTGCCCAACGTGGTGCGTCTGATGGTGGGCGACAACGTGCGCCGCAGCGTGTGGTGGGTGGCCTTGCTGGGCGCGGCGCTGACCCTGGTGTGTGATCTGTTGGGGCGTCTGATCATCGCGCCTTATGAAATCCCTGTCGGTACCGTCATGGGCGTGGTGGGCAGTGCCTTGTTCCTCATGATGCTGCTGCGCCGCAGGGTGAAACGGGGGTAGGCCATGGTGCCAGAGACGTATGCGCCGGCGCAGCAGCCGGGTAGATGGGGTGGATGGGCACGCAGCCGCAACCGCTTGCTGGTACTGGTGGCGCTGGCCGCGGTGGCCGTCCTCGCTTTCATGACGGTGGGTGTCGAGGCCGACTGGGCGTTCGTGCTGCAGCACCGTGGCACCAAGGTGCTGACCATGGCGATCGTGGCCTGTGCGCTGGGCATGTCTACCGTGGTGTTCCAGACCGTCACGCACAACACCATTCTCACGCCTGCCGTGATGGGCCTGGATGCGCTGTACCTGTTTCTGCAGGCTGTGCTGGTTCTGGTACTGGGCTCGATCGGGGTCGTGGGGCTGGGTGTCATCCCGAAATTTGGCGTGGAGATTGTGTTGATGGTGGCGCTCAGTGTGGCGCTGATGCGCTGGCTGTTCACGGGCCATGCTTCCAGTCTGCATTTGATGTTGCTGGTCGGCATGGTCATCGGCATCTTGTTTCGCAGCCTGACCAGCTTCGCCATGCGCATGATCGATCCCAATGAATTCGCCACGCTGCAAGACCGCATGTTCGCCAACTTCAACACCATCCACACGCAATTGCTGTGGCCTTCGCTGGTGTTGCTGGCGGTGGGGGCTGTGTATTTCTGGCGCAGGCGCCACGTGCTGGATGTGCTGGCGCTGGGGCGTGACGCGGCGGTGAATCTGGGGGTGGATTATCAGCCGCAGGTGCTGCGATTGCTGGTGGTGATGTGCGCCATGGTGGCCATCTCCACCGCGCTGGTCGGCCCGGTGACTTTCTTTGGCTTGCTGGTGGCGAATATGGCCTACCAATGGATGGGTACACGCCGCCACCAATGGGTGCTGCCCGCTGCCGTCTTGTGGGGCTGTATTTTGCTGCTGGGCGGGCAGGTGATTCTGGAGCGCGTGCTGGGCTTTAACTCTGCGCTGTCGGTGGTGGTGGAATTCTTTGGCGGCCTGCTTTTCATCTGGCTGCTGCTGCGCAAGGGCAAACAATGATTCAGACACAGAATGTGGTCAAGACCCATGGCAGCACCACGGTGCTGCATGGGGTGAGCGTGCAAATCCCCGAAAAGCAATTGACGGCCATCATCGGCCCCAATGGTGCGGGCAAAAGCACCCTGCTTTCCATGGTGAGCCGCCTGGCTCCCATCACGTCGGGCCAGGCCACTGTGGCTGGGCTGGATGTGGCACGAACCGCCAGTGATGCGCTGGCCAAGGTCATGGCCATCTTGCGCCAGGACAACCAGTCCACCCTGCGCCTGACGGTGCGCGATTTGGTGGGGTTTGGCCGCTTCCCCCACAGCAAGGGACGCATGACGGCCGAGGATGTGCGGCATGTGGAACAGGCCCTGGAGTTTCTGCAACTGGACGGACTGGCAGCGCGTTATCTGGATGAACTCTCCGGTGGTCAGCGCCAGCGTGCCTACATCGCCATGGTGCTGTGCCAGGACACGCCCTACATCCTGCTGGACGAGCCGCTCAACAACCTCGACATGGCGCACGCCGTGAGCATGATGAAGCTGCTGCGCCGGCTGGTGAGCGAGCGCGGCAAGACCGTGGTTCTGGTGCTGCACGACATCAACTTTGCCAGCTGCTATGCCGACCACATCATCGCCATGAAGGACGGGCGCGTGGCGGATGCAGGCAGCCCGATGGACGTGGTCACGGACAAGGTGCTGTCGCAGCTGTACGGCATGGATGTTTCAGTGCACGAGGTCAAAGGCCAGCGCCTGTGCCACTACTTTGCATAGCCTGTCTACCGCATGAAAAGCATAGCTGCCTACGCTGCTTACATAAGGTTTTCAGATATAAAACCATCTGAAATCCTTGAAGCGCGAGCGTGGGTCGCTTCTTTTTTTGGGGATGTCCATTGTTTGGGATGCCCATGGTTACCGAATGCGGTCGGTGGCCGGTGCGGCAAGCGGACTGTGGGCACGGACATAGGCTTCTAGCGCATCGATGTCCAAGGGCCCCTGGGTGCGCTGTGTGCCCTGACGAAAGACCGCGTAGCGGTCGCCACTTTCGGCCAGAAAGTGGCTGACCACGACGCGGTAGGGCGCGTTCATGTCCAGGGGCTGGCCACGCAGCGTCATGTCCCGCACCTGCTCGCCCACAGGCGCGTGTGGGTCGTGGCGCCAGTGGAACGCTGCGTTGGGCGAAAGCACGCGTCGGCGCCCCGAACTCGACAGGGGCACGGCATAGGTATCTTCCAGCGCCTCTTTGATTTGGGCGCCTGTGAGCGTCATGCCCACCAAAGTGTTGCCAAAAGGCTGGATGGCATAGAGCTGGTCAAAACGCACGCTGCCATCAGGTGCTGGCTGCAGCTGCGCGCGAATGCCGCCACTGTGCATGAAAGCGATGTCGGCACCGCCCAGGTGTGGGGCTTGCATGGCCCAGAGCTGCGCGTCGGCAATCAGATTGCCCAGAACAATTTCTCCAGAAGCTGCAGGCTGATTGGACAGCGGGGCATTGCCGAGCGTGAGGACGCGGCCCACCACTTTCTGCGCTTCCTGCGCAATCACGCTGCGGTAGCGCTCCACAATCGTTTGTACCTCCGGGTGGGCACGGGTGTCTTCCACCACAACAGGAGAGGGCGTTGCCGCGGCTTGCGCATCTGCAGGGATGGCGAGTGTGCGTGCGCTGCGGCTGTGCAGCTGGCGCAGCACGGGGTCCCAGCGCAGCCGTATGTCGGTGAGTTGCGTGCCGTAAGCGCCCGCGCTGGTCAGCAAAAAAGGCTTGTCCGGATTGACGCTGGCGTAGTCGCACACATAGGTGCGGTGCGTATGGCCGGAAACCACCACGCTGATGCGCGGATCGAGCCTGTCCAAAATGGGCACGATGGCGCCACTCAGGCCCTCGCAGCCTTGTTCAAAAGGCGAAGCAGCGATTTGCCCGCCTTCGTGCAGCAGGACGGCAATCAGATCAGCTCCTTGGGCGAGCAACTCTGGCACCAAGGCATTGGCGGTTTGTGCTTCATCGCCAAAGCGCAGTCCTCGGGTGGCCGATTCCATCACCAGTTTGGGGGTGTCCTTGGGCG
>JAEYRT010000200.1 GCA_023435325.1 Pseudomonadota bacterium
GGCCAAGGCCAGTGCTCCCAAGACCACTGCGCCGGCAGCCAAGGATGAGGCGCCCAAAGAAAAAGCGGTGTTGCCCGGCGCCAAGCGCAAGCTCAGCAACAAGGAACAGCGGGAACTGGAACACCAGCCCGACAAGATTGCGGCCCAGGAAGAAGAGCAAGCAGGCATTCGCAAGGAACTGGAAGATCCGACGATTTATGCCAGCGACAATGCACGTGCCATGCAATTGCATGCGCGTGATGGCGAGATTGAAGAAGCGCTGATGCATGCGCTGGAGCGTTGGGAGTTGCTGTCCAGCTGACGCGGAAAAATAAAAAAGGAGCTTTCAGCGCTCTTACAACAAGGATTTCAAATAGTTTTCTATCTGAAACCCTTTTGCATCAAGCGCTAGCAGCTCCTTTTTTTTATTTGATCTTAGATGCGGTGGCGCACATCCGGTGACGCACGCAGCTTGGCCAGCAAGGCGGGTGCGATCTGCGTCAGCGGCAAGACTTCATCGGCAGCGCCATGGGCGATGGCTTCACGCGGCATGCCAAAGACGATGCAGCTGGCTTCGTCCTGCACATAGTTGTAGCTGCCCGCATCCTTCATCTCGCGCATGGCTACGGCACCGTCAGCTCCCATGCCGGTGAGCATGACGCCAAAGGCATTGCGGCCGGCAAACTGCGCCACGGACTTGAACAGCACTTCCACCGAAGGCTTGTGGCGGTTGACTGGGGGCGCCTGCTCATCCACCACGGCCACATAGTTGGCACCGCTGCGCGAGATCGCAAACTGCTTGCCACCGGGCGCGATATAGGCATGACCGGGCAAGATGCGTTCGCCGTGCGTGGCTTCTTTCACCGTGATCTGGCACAGGCTGTTCAGGCGTGCGGCAAAGCTGGTGGTAAAGCCGGGCGGCATGTGCTGGGTGATGACAATGGCCGGCGCATCGGCCGGCATGTGCGTCAGCACTTCCTTGATGGCTTCGGTGCCGCCGGTGGAAGCGCCGATGGCAATCAGCTTTTCCGTGGACAGCTTACCCAGCAAAGTCGAGCTGCTCACGGGTTGGCGGGGTGCAGCTGCGGCACCTGGCTCACTGGCAGGGCTGCTGACCACAGGCTTGACCATGCGGTGCACGTGGGCGGATGCAGCAATGCGGATCTTCTCCACGATTTCGGAGGACAGCTGGGTCAGACCATTGGCCACTCCGACGCGGGGCTTGGCAACGAAGTCCACCGCGCCCAGCTCAAGTGCGCGCATTGTCACCTCGGCACCGCGTTCGGTCAGCGTGGAGATCATCAGTACCGGCATGGGCCGCAGACGCATGATGCGGCCCAGGAAATCGATGCCGTCCATCTTCGGCATTTCAACGTCGAGCGTGATGACATCGGGATTTTTCTCGCGAATCATCTCGCGTGCGACCAATGGATCATTGGCGGTACCGATGCATTCCATATCAGGCTGGCGATTGATGATCTCTGCCAGCAAGCTGCGCACCAGCGCGGAATCGTCCACCACGATCACACGAATCTTCCGGTTCATTCTTTGTTCACCCTCAATCAAAACAGGTCCACACTGCCGCCCGCGCTGGTCTTGGCGATTTGGGCAGCACTGCCGCGTGAACGCTCTTGTTCCACCAAGGCCTCGGGATGCGCATGGGCCAAACGCTTGACCATGGCTTTGCCTGTGACGGGGAAATACACCACCTTGCGCGGATAAATGTCCAGCACGTCTTCCGAAACAATGGGAATGCGCTCAGTCTGCAAATACTGAGTCACGAAATCGGTATTTCGTTCCCCGACGTTCATGGTGGTGAAGTTGGCCATGACCTGCCCACCACCAAAAATTTTGGCCTGCATGCTCTCGCGCCGCGCTCCCAGCTTGATCATTTCATTGATCAGCACTTCCATGGCGAAGGAGCCATAACGGCCACTGGCATCGGCGCTATCGCCCTCGGGCAGCATGAAGTGATTCATGCCACCGATGTTCAGCGTGCGATCCCACAGACAGGCGGCGATGCACGAGCCCAGCACGGTACAGATCACCATGTTCTCGCCCGTGACAAAGTATTCGCCGGGCAGCACCTTGACAGCGTTGTACTGGAAATGGTGATCGAAGTAATAAAAAGATGCCTCGCCGGGTTTGCGCGGACGTTTGCGCAAGGCTTCCAGCGCAGCGGGGGAGTTGGACGCCGAAGACGCTGCATGCCACCCAGCAGCGCCGGCCGTGGTCCTCCCCATGGCTGGCTGCGCTGCCTGTGATCTGATGTTCATACTGGCGTATTTTTCCTGCATTGCTGGCTGCGATCCGTTCAAACGCGCTCGTAGACTGTTTTGCCACGCAGCACAAACAGATCGCGCGATTCGCTGAAATTTTCGGCATGGCCCACGAAAAGCATGCCACCAGGCTTCATGACACGGTGGATGCGCTCCAGCACCTTGCGCTGGGTGGGTGCATCGAAATAAATCATGACATTGCGGCAGAACACAATGTCAAAGGGCTCCTTGAACGGCCAGTCGTCCCGGATCAGATTGACCTGCATGAAGTCGATCATGCGGCGCAGCTCGGGCTTGACGCGCACCATGCCTGCATTCGAGGCCTTGCCTCGCATGAAGAAGCGGTGCAGGCGCTCCTGGCTCATATTCTTGACATTCTCCATGCGATACACGCCATTGGAGGCTGTATTGAGAACCTTGGAGTCAATGTCGCTGGCCACCAGCTTGAAATTGGCGCCCGAGCCCAGGGCTTCCAGGGCCGTCACCACGATGGAGTACGGCTCTTCCCCCGTCGAAGCCGCATTGCACCACACGCGCCATGGTGTGCTGGCCGGCTTGCTTTTGAGATGCTGGGCCAGGATGTCAAAGTGATGTTGCTCGCGGAAGAACGCTGTCAGATTGGTGGTCAGTGCGTTGACAAACTCCTGCCATTCGCGCGCATCGCCCTGTTTTTCCAGCCAGGTCAGATAGTCGTCGAAACTTTCGTGGCCGGTTTCGCGCAAGCGGCGGGACAGACGGCTGTAGACCATGGCATGTTTGCCATCATGCAAGCTGATGCCAGCATGCTTGTAGATCAGCGTTTGAACGCGGCCAAAGTCTGCAGATGTCCAGGTGAACTCTCGGCCTTGCGCCACGGGGCCCGGTGCCCCGGCAGAAGCGGAGAGTTGATCGATTTGACGCATGGATATTCAACAACAAACAAAAGACGCGCACACAGCCGCGCTACCCCAACCCAACAGCCCACCGATGGGCGGGCTATCAAGCACGACAGAGCCAGGAATTACTCGGCAGGTGCCACCAGGCCCATGTCCACGTTGGACATCAGCTTTTCGATATCCAGCAGGATCAGCATGCGTTCGCCTACCGAACCCAGACCCAGAATGCAGCCGCTGTCGATGGCGCTTTCAATATCGGGCGCAGGACGGATGGCTTCGGGCGCCAGTTCCATCACGTCGCTGACCGAGTCCACCACGATGCCTACGACGCGGTTGCGCAGGTTCAGGATGATGACAACGGTGAAGGTGTTGTACTCCACCTCCGAGCAGTTGAACTTCAGGCGCATGTCCACGATCGGCACGATGGTGCCGCGCAGATTGACCACACCCTTGATGAATTCGGGTGCGTTGGCAATGCGAGTGGGTTGCTCGTAGCCACGGATTTCCTGCACCTTCAAGATGTCGATGCCGTACTCTTCCTGGCCCAGACGGAAGGTCAGGTACTCACGTGCACCGGAAGCTTTGCTCTCAGCGTTCTTACCCATGATGTTCATTGTTTTCTCCTAGAGCGGCAGGGCCATGAATATGTCCCTCGAACCACCAAAGTTTTGTGTTCATTGCCTCGTGCCTGCCTGAACAGGCACGGGCCTTGCAAAAAGACTGACAGATTTAGCGCGAACGGCGTACCAAGCTGCTGGTATCCAAAATCAATGCCACTGTGCCATCGCCCAAAATGGTAGCGCCCGACACATTGGGGACCTTGCGGTAGTTGCTCTCCAGGTTCTTCACCACCACCTGGTGCTGGCCCAGCAG
>JAEYRT010000052.1 GCA_023435325.1 Pseudomonadota bacterium
TCCTGAAAGACTGCGCTGGCGGCACGACCGATGCCGCCACGGCCCGCCAATGGCAGTGGACCATCAGCAACTGGAAGAATGCAGGCTGGGACAGTCGCAAAGCGTTGGCCATGGCGCAGGACGACCACGAGCGCAGCATTGCGCTGATCATGCAGCGCTATGAAGAGCGCCTGACGGCCTACCAGAGTGTGGACTTTGACGACCTGATCGGCATGCCCATGCGCCTGCTGAAACACCACCCTGAAGTACGTGAGAAATGGCAACGCCTGCTGGGCCACGTGCTGGTGGACGAGTACCAGGACACCAATGCCACGCAGTACGAACTGCTCAAGCTCTTGGTGGGAGAGCGCGGCCACTTCACCGCCGTGGGGGACGATGACCAGTCCATCTACGGCTGGCGCGGTGCCACGCTGGACAACCTGAAAAAGCTGCCGCAGGACTACCCCCAGCTCAAAATCATCAAGCTGGAGCAGAACTACCGCTCCACCAGTGCCATCTTGCGCGCAGCCAACAACGTGATTGGCCCCAACCCCAAACTGTTTCCCAAGACGCTGTTTTCAGAACTGGGCGAAGGCGATCCAGTACGCATTCAGGACTGCGACACGGAAGAACACGAGGCCGAGCGCGCCGCCATGCGCATCCAGAGTCTGCGCGCCAATATGAATCCGCAGCCGGCGTGGAAAGATTTTGCGATCCTGTACCGCGCCAACCACCAGGCCAAGCCTTTTGAAAAAGCGCTGCGCAAGCTCAATATTCCGTACAAGGTTTCAGGCGGCACGTCCTTCTTTGACCGTGCGGAAATCAAGGACCTGTGCGCATGGTTCCGACTGTGGATCAACAACGACGATGACCCGGCGTTTCTCCGCGCCATCGGCACGCCCAAGCGCGGCATCGGCCACACCACCTTGGGCAAGCTGGGCGAGTTTTCCGCACAGCACAAGCTGTCGATGTTTGGATCGTTGTTCTCGCACATGCTCGAAGCCGTGCTGCCCAAAAAAGCGCATGAAGGGCTGCTGGAGTTTGGCCGCTATATCAACGACCTGGAATACCGCGCACGCCACACACTGGGGGCCGAAGCCTCGCGCACCTTCATGCTCGACTGGCTCAAGGAAATTGGCTATGAGCAGTATCTGTATGACAGCGAAGACAGCGAAACCGTGGCTGCAGCACGCTGGACCAATGTGCTGGAGTTTTGCGACTGGATGAGTCAGCGCGCGGGCGGCCAGATCGAAGACGCCGCGGGCACGACCACGCAGACCGAAGTCAAAAGCCTGCTGGAAGTGGCACAGAACATTGCCCTGCTCTCCACCATCAGCGAACGTGAAAAGGAGCAGGACATGGTGATCCTGTCCACGCTGCATGCGTCCAAGGGCCTGGAATGGCCGCATGTGATGCTGGTCGGCGTGACCGAGGGCATGCTGCCCTTCAAGCTCGATGATGACGATGGCAGGCAACAAAAAGTCAGCGACGACATCGCCGCACGCCTGCAGGAAGAGCGCCGCCTGATGTACGTGGGCATCACGCGCGCCCAGCGCACCCTGGTGGTCAGCTGGACCAAGCGCCGCAAGAAGGGGCGCGAGATGGTCCAATGCCAGCCCAGCCGCTTCATCAAGGAAATGAATCTCGATGCCTCGACCGCCCGCGAAGACCCGCGCGAGAAACTCCGCCAGTTGCGCGAACAGCTGGCACGCAAGGTCCAGCAAGCGCCCAAGGTGCTCTAAATGCGCTCCCCCCGCGGGAAGCTGCTGCGCAACTGCACGCCCAGCTGCTTCTCAACCCCAGGATGCATGGCATCGAGGACTTGCCTGCCCAGCCTGCCAGGCCAAGACCCCATCGATAAAAGTCACATTTCTTCTTTCGCAAGTGGTTTTGACTGACGAAACAAGTACCCAACTGGCCCTACGCTACGCAGCGATTCGCCCGGTGGCCATGCCCACAGTGTTTTGTCAGCACCCGTCACCGGGTCAGCGCCACAGACTTGCAGCAGTCTGGGCGCCAACGCTTGCCGTATGCGCTTGCCATGGCCGTGCCTTTGGCCGTTTCACCGAGCACATACCTGGTTCTTTTACGATTGCACCCCAAGACCGACTGGGAGGACTTGCATGCCCCATCGCTTATCCACCGTCAGCACTTTGCTGGCGCTGGTCTTCATACCCACTGCCTGGGCCCAAACTGTCTCGCAAGAGATCACGTCTGAGGCATGGCGCCAGTGCGCTGCCACGACCGACAATGTGGCGCGCCTGGCCTGCTTTGACACCTGGGCCCAGCAGCAACAGCCGCTGACGGCGCCTCCTGCTTCCGCATGGCAGGCACCGGCTGCAGCTGCCAGCACAGACAGCACCGAAACAGCTGTGCAACAGGCTGCCAACGCGCCCATGGTGCAGGCCGACGTGGCACCAGGTCAGGGGCTGGTGCCGACAAACGGCGGTTGCCGCGATCCACGCTATAGCGAAATCTCGCGTTTCTATGAGCTGGAAGCCGGCACGGACTGTGGCAGCTTCACTTTCCGGGGCTACAAGCCTCTGTCCATCTCCGTGGTGGCTGCCGATGGCGTGAACCATCAGCCCAGCAGCCCCGGCAAAGACTTGCCGGCTTATCGCGACTTCCGTGTGGAAGAGCTGCGCATACAGCTTTCAGCGCGGACCAAGTTGGCGTCCGGATTGCTGACGGACCCCGCCTCAGGCCGCAAGGACTCATTGTGGGTGGGATATACCCAGCAATCGCACTGGCAGGTGTTCAGCCCCCATCTGTCGCGCCCTTTCCGAACAACCGACCACGAGCCGGAAATCTTTTATGTCTACCCCACCACGGCCACATTGCCTTTTGGCTGGCAGTGGCGCTATAGCGGCATCGGTTTGGTACACCACTCCAATGGGCAAAGCGAGCCGTTGTCGCGCAGCTGGAACCGCTGGTATCTGATGACGGGTGCGGAACTGGATGATCGCTGGCAGCTCCATGCCAAGGTCTGGCGCCGCATGGGTGAAAGCACGGATGCCGATGACAACCCAGGGATCCAGAACTATTGGGGCCGTGCCGAGATGCATCTCGTATGGCACCCTGATGACAAGAACACGCTGGGTCTGACAGCGCGTGGCAGTCTGGGCAAAGGCTATGGTTCTGGTCGCCTGGAATGGATGCGCACCATCGGCCAAGGCTGGAATGGTGGCAAGAGCAACTTGCGCTTTCATGTGCAACTGTTCAGTGGATATGGGCAAAGCCTGATCGACTTCAACCGCAAGCGCACCTCGCTCTCCGTGGGTCTGAGCCTGCTGGACTTCTAAAGCTCTGTGTTGTCGCTGCAGACACGGCTTGCATCGCAGCGCCCCTCACGATGCAAGCTTTCCAGAGGCAAACGTCAACAAACACAAATTGTTCCAATCCAGCCCTGGCAGGCGCTTGTGGGCTGCTTCAGCTTGGCGCAGAATTTGCTGACCTTTTTCCATTCGTGTGAACTGGCCGGCAGCGTGCAGCCATTTCAACTTTTTGTGTGCCGAGGTCGTCGCAGACAATGCGGCTCCAAGGATGATCATGAATCTGCAATACCAGCTCAAAGCCGGCAGCTATTACCTGTACGACATGCGCGAACAACCCAGCGCTGTCACGGGTGAGCGCCGCTTCAAGCTCAAGACAGATTTGCTGTCCATCGCCTTTGACAACCACACGGGCGAAGTGCACCAGCATGGCACGCCATCCCGCATCCAGTCATGGGCCAGCCACACGCGACGGCGTCTGCGTGCGGCAGGGCTGTGGCAAGAAGCCGAAGACATCATCGTCATCACCGGCCCCTTTCCCGTCGAAGAAATCAACAAGTGCCTCTGGATCAAGGGCTACTGCCGCCGTCTGCTGAAGCGGCTGGCCACCTTGCCGCATGGCAAGCTGCAGACCCGGCCCGCTGCACACAAGCACGCCAGCGGTTTCAACAGCCACGGCAGCCAGCGTGATCAAGACAAGCGCTGGCAGCGCAAAGCCGCTTAGGCGGCGGCATCTTCAGCGTCGGAGTCAAGATCTTCGGGTGCCTCCCCTTCTTCTGGCGCACGTACCACCAGCACAGGTCTTCCGATGTGCGTGATGACCGCCTTGGACACGGAGCCCACAATCACGCTCTTGACAGCGCCCATGCCGCGCGCGCCCATCATGACCATGTCGGCATCCAACTGCTCGGCCATATCGACCAGGGCCGCGCCAGGCTCACCCAGCACCACTTCCATGGAGTAATTCACACCGGCAGCATTGAGCAAGGCTGCGGCTTCGCCCATCAGGTTTTCACCGGCTTCGACCGCTGCCGCCGCAATGGCATCTGAATCCTGTGTGGCCAGTTGCAGCAACGATGCAGGCTCCTGCACATTCACCAACGCAACTTCTGCGCGCAGGCCACGCTCGATCAGATGGAGCGCCTCCCGCACGGCCTGCAGCGATTCGCCGGAACCATCCACGGCAATCATGATGTTGGTGTACATGGCACTCTCCTTGTAATTGGACTGCAATGGATTCCACTATAGACCACCCCGGCACGCAAGCGCTCGCGACAACACGGCGCGCCTTCTGGGACAATGCGCCCCATCATGCTGCAGTTCGAACTTCTCAAAACCGATCCCACCAGCCACGCCCGCCGTGGCAAGCTCACGCTGAATCACGGCGTGGTACAAACCCCCATCTTCATGCCTGTGGGCACTTATGGCACTGTCAAGGGTGTCATGCCCCGCAGCCTCGAAGAGATGGGCGCACAAATCATTCTGGGCAACACTTTCCACCTGTGGATGCGTCCTGGCCTGGACATCATGAAGACCTTTGGTGGCCTGCATGGTTTTGAGAAGTGGGACAAACCCATCCTGACCGACTCGGGCGGCTTCCAGGTCTGGTCGCTGGGCGCCATGCGCAAGATCACCGAAGAAGGTGTGCATTTCCAGAGCCCCGTCAACGGCGACAAGCTGTTCATGTCGCCCGAGGTGAGCATGCAGATCCAGACGGTGCTGAACTCCGACATCGTCATGCAGCTTGACGAGTGCACCCCCTACGAAACCAACGGCAAGAAAACCACCGAAGCCGAAGCACGCAAGTCCATGGAGATGAGCCGCCGCTGGGCCAAGCGCTCCAAGGATGAATTTGAGCGCCTGGGCAACCCCAACGCCCTGTTCGGCATCGTGCAAGGCGGCATGTACACCAACTTGCGCCAGGAATCGCTGGAAGCACTGGTGGAGATGGATTTCCCCGGTTACGCCGTGGGTGGTGTGTCCGTGGGCGAGCCCAAGGACGAGATGCTGGAAATCATGGCACACACGCCCCACCTGCTGCCTGCCAACAAGCCCCGCTACCTGATGGGCGTGGGCACGCCCGAAGACCTGGTGCAAGGCGTGGCCGATGGCGTGGACATGTTCGACTGCGTCATGCCCACCCGCAATGCACGCAATGGCACCGTGTTCACGCGCTACGGCGACCTGAAGCTGCGCAATGCGCGCCACAAAACCGATCACCAGCCGCTGGACACCACCTGCACCTGCCACGCCTGTGCAGGCAAGAGCGGGGTAAGCTGGGACAACGGTGGCCGTGACGGTTTCAGCCGTGCCTATCTGCACCATCTGGATCGCTGCGGCGAAATGCTCGGCCCCATGCTGACCACCATCCACAACCTGCACTACTACCTGAACCTGATGCAGGAAGTGCGCGACGCGCTGGAAGCAGGTACGTTTGATCAGTTCCGCGCCCAGTTCAAGGCCGACCGGGCCCGCGGCGTGTAGCACGCCTCCCGTCTTCCCTGTCTCTCACCAAGCCTCCTTCGGGAGGCTTTTCTTTTCTGTATGTGGCGTCGTTCAGATTTCACGATTCTTGTCATTCCGGAAATGAGGTCTGCCCTACACTTTTGACACCCCTCTCTCCCTCTGCGGGAGCGGAGGCTTCACGGCTTTCACGGCCAGACAGCGCGACCATCATTTCCATGCAACAGGTGCAGCAAGACGTTTCTCTCCCCTTCTGAGCCGCTGCTGTGGCGCGCACAAATCGGGCTGGTAATCTGTATTTTCCTTGCCTGCCTGGCCGGTATCCTGAGCCGCTCCATTGGTTATCTGGCGGCACTGTGGCCCGCCAACGCCATCATGCTGGGGATATTGCTGCGCCATCCCAGGCTGGGCAAGTCCGTTTCCACGTGGCTGTATGCCGTGCTGACCTTCATCACCACCGACCTGGTCACGGGCTCCAGCCTCTTTTTGTCCCTGAGCCTGAACATAGCCAACGTGGTGGGGGTGTTCACCGCGTGGTTGTATCTGCACCGGCAGCGCCCGGCTGTCCTGAGCTTTCAGCGCCAACGCTCGGTACTCGTGCTGTTTGTCGGCTGCCTCCTTGGTTCTGCCAGCTGCATGCTGGCCGGTGCGTGGGCCTCCAGCATCGCCTTTGACATGCCCTTGCTGCGGGCCATGGCCTTGTGGATTTCGGGAGAGTTTTTCAACTACATCCTCTTTCTCCCCCTGTTCCTGGCGGCGCCCAGGGGGTGGTTCTGGCAGTGGACCCAGACTGCAGCGTGGGACATGCACAAACTCTGGCCTTTCCTGGCGTTGCTGCTCAGTGAAGGCCTGAGCCTGGTGATCGGTGGTCCCGGCGCGATTGCCTTTCTCATGCCTGCCATGGTGTGGTGCGCCATGACCTATGGCGTCTTTTCCATCACGATTTTGAATCTGCTGGTCTGCTTTGGAAAAGCCGCCATCATTGCCACCGGTGCCGTCAGCTTCACCCCTGACCATGTGATGGAAATCACGTCATACCGCACCGGCCTGGCCCTGCTTTCACTCGCTCCCCTGGCGGTGGCCTGCGCCTATGTGCTGCGCATGCAGGCACTGTCCAAGCTGCACCATGCGGTGAACCATGACTTTCTGACCGGCGCCCTGGCCCGCCGCGCCATGATAGAGCGCGGGCAAAAGCTGCTGACCCGACTCAAGGAGGAAGCGCAGCCCGTGGCCGTCCTGATGCTCGACATTGACCACTTCAAGCACGTGAATGATCGCTATGGCCACGCCCAAGGGGACATGGTGCTGCAGGAATTTGCCACCCTTGCCCGCCATGCATTGCGCCCCGATGACTTACTGGGCCGGTTGGGTGGCGAAGAATTTGCCATTGTGCTGCCCCGTAC
>JAEYRT010000054.1 GCA_023435325.1 Pseudomonadota bacterium
CCAACCACGCCGTGGTAAAGCCAGTTTGCCAAGTGCTGGCTGGAGATACGCAGCGTGGCGCGGTCTTCCATCAGGCCCACATTGTGGATGTCGAGCACCTTGGAGCAACCCACGCCCTGATCCACCCAACGCACCACATAACCCAGGATGCCCTGGACGTTGTTGTCCAGCTCCTGCTGTTTTTCGGCGTCGGTCCACTTGGGGTCCTTGGCCACAGGCACTTGCAGCAAGTCGGCCAGGATGTTTTCGCGCTCGGTGTCGGCGCTGGTCTTTTCCAGTTCCTTTTGCACGTCGGCCACGTTGACCTGGTGGTAGTGCAATGCGTGCAGCGTAGCGCCGGTGGGTGAAGGGACCCAGGCCGTGTTGGCACCGGCCTTGGGGTGGCCGATCTTTTGCTCCAGCATGGCCTTCATCAGGTCAGGCATGGCCCACATGCCCTTGCCGATCTGGGCGCGGCCACGCAAGCCCATGGTCAGGCCCACCAGCACGTTGTTGCGCTCATAGGCTTGCAGCCAGGCAGAAGTCTTCATGTCGCCCTTGCGTACCATGGGGCCCGCTTGCATGGCGGTGTGCATTTCGTCGCCAGTACGGTCCAGGAAACCCGTATTGATGAAGGCCACGCGGGCAGGTGCGGCAGCGATGGCCGCTTTCAGGTTCACCGAAGTGCGGCGCTCTTCGTCCATGATGCCGAGCTTGACCGTGTTTTCTGGCAGACCCAGCAGCTTCTCGACGCGGCCAAACAGCTCGTTGGCAAAGGCCACTTCGACGGGACCGTGCATCTTGGGCTTGACGATGTAGACGCTACCGGTACGGCTGTTGCGGATGCCGTTGGCGCCATGGCCCTTCAAGTCATGGATAGCGATGGCTGTTGTGACCACGGCATCCAGAATGCCTTCGGGGATTTCCTTGTTCTCTGTGCCCCACAGGATGGCGGGGTTGGTCATCAGGTGGCCCACATTGCGCACAAACATCAGCGAGCGGCCATGCAGCTTGAGAGGCTGGCCGTTGGCGCCGGTGTATTCGCGGTCGCCGTTCAGGCCGCGGGTGACGGTCTTGCCACCCTTTTCAAACGATTCGGTCAGCGTGCCCTTGAGGATGCCCAGCCAGTTGCTGTAGCCCAGCACCTTGTCCTCGGCGTCCACGGCAGCGACCGAGTCTTCCAGGTCCAGAATGGTAGAGACAGCGGCTTCCACCACCACGTCGGACACACCGGCTGCATCGCTTTGACCGATGGGGGTGGTCTTGTTGATGATGATGTCGATGTGCAGGCCGTTGTTCTTCAGCAGCACGGAAGACGGTGCAGCTGCATCGCCCTGGTAGCCCACGAACTTGTCGGCGTCCTTCAGGCCTGTGGTGCTGCCGTCCTTCAAGCTGACGACCAGCTTGCCGCCTTCGACCTTGTAGCCAGCCGAATCCTTGTGCGAACCGCTGGCCAAAGGCGCTGCCTGGTCCAGGAAGTTGCGCGCAAATTCAATAACCTTGGCGCCGCGCACGGGGTTGTAGCCCTTGCCTTTTTCAGCACCGCCTTCTTCACTGATGGCGTCGGTGCCATACAGCGCGTCATACAGCGAACCCCAGCGGGCGTTGGCGGCGTTCAGGGCGTAGCGGGCATTCAGGATGGGCACCACGAGTTGCGGGCCGGCGATCTGGGCCAGTTCCGCATCCACGTTTTCGGTGGTGGCCTTGGCGTCTTTGGGCTGCTCGACCAGATAGCCAATCTGCTTCAGGAATTGCTGGTAGGCCGCCATGTCGGTAATGGGGCCGGGGTTGGCCTTGTGCCAAGTGTCCAGTTCCGTCTGGATACGGTCGCGCTCGGCCAGCAGAGCGGCGTTCTTGGGGGCCAAGTCGGCCACCAGCGCATCAAAACCTTGCCAGAACGCCGCAGCGTCTACGCCAGTGCCGGGCAGCACTTGCTCGTTGATGAAAGTGTGCAGTTCGTTGGCAACTTGCAGGCCATGCACTTGGGTGCGAGTGGTCATGTGGGACTCCCCTTGAAACATGTGAAAACCATGGCTCCTTGCAGGGAGCCTCGTTCACACTGTATTGCAAATCTCAGAGTTAATAAATTGGGGAAAAAGCGCAAAACTGATGACTTTTATGCAAAAGTCGGCAACACTTGCACTGGCTTTGTATGGCTGGGTACTTTGATAAACATAGCTGTAGACGCTTGTTGGATAAGCGTTTGAAGCCAATTTGATGCTTATTTTGCATAAGTGACGGAGTCATGGACAAACTCAAAGCTTTCGAGTCTTTTGTGTCGGTGGCGACCAAGGGCAGCCTTACAGCCGCTGCCAAGGCGGAAGGTGTGGCGCCCGCCATCATGGGGCGCAGGCTAGATGCGCTGGAGGAGCATCTGGGCGTCAAGCTCATGGTGCGTACCACGCGGCGCATCAGCCTCACGCATGAAGGCAGCGCGTTTCTGGAAGACTGCCAAAGACTGCTCGCCGATGTGGCCAACGCAGAGGCCAGCGTATCGGCAGGAGGCGTCAAAGCCACGGGTCATCTGCGCATCACCGCCCCGGCAGGGTTTGGGCGGCGCCACGTGGCACCTCTGGTGCCGCTGTTTCATGACCTGCATCCTGAGGTGACTATCTCCCTCAATCTGAGCGACCGCGTGGTTGATGTGGCTGGCGAAGCTTATGACTGTGCGGTACGTGTAGGAGATCTGCCTGATTCGTCCCTGATCAGCGTGCGCATGGCGGACAACCGGCGTATGTGCGTGGCAACGCCCGGTTATCTGCAGGCCCATGGCACGCCCAGGCATCCATCGGAATTGACGCAGCATCGCTGCCTGACCTTGTCCAGCGATGCTTCCCAGACCAGAGGCTGGGCATTTCGCCTACCCAGTCGCGATGGAGGGACCGAGGTCGTGCACTTCAAGCCCACGGGACCGCTCGACTGCTCGGATGGACAGGTGCTGCACGACTGGTGTCTGGGCGGCTGGGGCATAGCCTGGCGCAGCACGTGGGAAGTGGAGGCCGAGATTGCGGCTGGTCGCCTGGTGGAAGTGTTGGCAGAATTTGCTGCGCCGCCGAATGGCATTTACTTGGTATTTCCGCAACGCAAGCACATGACGCTGCGTTTGCGCTTGTGGATGGACTATCTCAAAGGGCAATATGAACGCCCCGAGTTTTGGAGCAAAGGCGTAGCGCAATGACATTGGAAGCTATTTTGGCAAGCTTGCACTTGCTGGCCATCTTGACCTTGGTGGTGTTCCTCTCCAGCGAAGCGGCGCTATGCCGCAGCGATTGGATGAATGAGGCGGTTGTCCGGCGTCTGGCCAGACTGGACATGATTTACGGTCTGGCCGCGCTGGTGTTGCTGCTGACTGGCATTGCGCGCATTGTCTGGGGCGCCAAGGGCCTGACATGGTATGTCTCGCAGCCGCTGTTTCATCTGAAGATGCTGCTGTTCTTCATCACTGCTGCCATGTCTTTGCGCCCCACGTTTGCGATTCGCAAGTGGCTCAAGACCTTGAACGTGGCTGGCACACTGCCGCAGCCCGAGGCCGTACGCATGGTGCGCAGATGGATCATGGTGCAGGCGCACATCATCCCCGTGATTGCGGTCGTGGCTGTGTTCTGGGCGCGGGGCATGTAGTGAAGCATAGGCTTGGCCTGCACATCCTGGTGAAACCATGGCTGTCGGCAGGCTCGGGGCGGCGCACGTAAAATCGCCCGATGCTCTCCGTCAAACAGGATTTGCTCGCAGCTCTGGCTGCTGAGCTCGAAACATTGTCGCCCGGCGCTGGTGCGCGCGCTGCGTTTGAAAACCCCAAGGTTGCTGCCCATGGTGACTTCGCCTGCACGGCGGCCATGCAGTTGGCCAAGCCTTTGAAGGCCAACCCACGTGCGCTGGGCGAACAGCTCAAGTCTGCGCTGGAAGCCACTCCTGCGTTCCAGCAGTGGGTGGATGCGATTGAGATCGCAGGCCCCGGCTTTTTGAACATCCGCCTCAAGCCCGCCGCCAAACAGGAAGTGGTGCGTGAAGTGCTGGGTCAAGGCAGCAAGTTTGGCTATCAGGCTGATCGCGGTGAAAAAGTGCTGGTGGAGTTTGTTTCCGCCAACCCCACAGGTCCACTGCATGTGGGGCACGGACGCCAGGCGGCCATTGGGGATGCCATCAGCAACCTGTACGCCACCCAGGGCTGGAATGTGCACCGCGAGTTCTATTACAACGACGCGGGCGTGCAGATTGACACGCTGACCAAGTCCACCCAGTTGCGTGCCAAGGGTTTCAAGCCCGGTGACGAGGTCTGGCCGACCGATGCCGACAACCCGCTGGCCAAGAATTTCTACAACGGTGACTACATTGCCGACATTGCCCAGGCTTTCCTGAACAAGGAAACCGTGAAGGCCGATGACCGCGAATTTACCGCCAATGGCGATGTGGATGACTACGACAACATTCGCCAGTTTGCCGTAGCCTACCTGCGCAATGAGCAGGACAAGGACCTGCAGGCGTTCAACCTGAAGTTCGATCAGTACTATCTCGAATCGAGCCTGTACGAAAACGGCCATGTTGAAGCCACGGTGCAGCGTCTGATTGCCAACGGCCACACTTACGAGCAAGACGGCGCGCTGTGGCTCAAGTCCACCGACTACGGTGACGACAAAGACCGCGTGATGCGCAAGACCGATGGCGGCTACACCTACTTTGTGCCGGATGTGGCCTATCACATCCAGAAGTTCCAGCGTGGATTTACCAAGGTGGTGAACATTCAGGGCACGGACCACCACGGCACCATTGCCCGCGTGCGTGCCGGTCTGCAGGCGGCCGATGTGGGCATTCCTGCCGGATACCCTGACTACGTGCTGCACACCATGGTGCGCGTGGTGCGCAACGGCGAGGAAGTCAAGATCAGCAAGCGTGCCGGCTCCTACGTGACACTGCGGGACCTGATCGAGTGGACCAGCAAGGATGCGGTGCGCTTCTTCCTGCTGTCGCGCAAGCCCGATACCGAGTACACCTTCGACGTGGACTTGGCGGTAGCGCAGAACAATGACAACCCTGTGTACTACGTGCAGTACGCCCACGCTCGTATCCAGTCGGTGCTGCGTACATGGCAAGAGCAAGGCGGCAAGCTGGAGCAGCTCAAGTCCGTGGATCTGTCGGCGCTGGAAGGTCCACAGGCGCAGGCTTTGATGCTGTTGCTGGCCAAGTACCCCGAAATGCTGACGGCTGCGGCCCATGGCAATGCGCCGCATGATGTGACTTTCTACCTGCGTGATCTGGCATCCAGCTACCACAGCTACTACGATGCCGAGCGTATCTTGGTGGACGACGAAGCGGTCAAACTGGCGCGTCTGGCACTGGTCGCTGCAACGGCCCAAGTGCTGCACAATGGCTTGGCTGTGCTGGGTGTGGATGCACCGGAGCGCATGTAAGCACATCAACGAGTAACGTCACAGGCGGTTTTTATGGGAAAGCAGCAGCGCGGGGGCACCATCCTCGGACTCATCATCGGTTTGATCCTGGGCCTGGGCGTCGCCCTGGGCGTGGCGGTGTACGTCACCAAGGTGCCTGTGCCCTTCATCAACAAGGGTGAGCAGAACAACAGCAAACTGCCTGAAAGCGAACGCAATCGCAACTGGGATCCGAATTCGCCGCTGTATGGCAATACGTCAGGGCCCAAACCAGCGCCAGCTCCGGCGCCGACTGTGCCCGACTACAGCAATGCAGCGCCCGTAACCGATCCGGTCACCCAGCCCCCGGCGACTGCGGCAGATCCGCTGGGCGAGCTGGCCAATGCAC
>JAEYRT010000059.1 GCA_023435325.1 Pseudomonadota bacterium
GTTGTATTCCGTCTGGCTCACGCGTCCCCGCATCTGATCCACCTGGCCCGAAATGCCCAGCAGGTTCTGCACGTGGTGCCCCACCTCGTGGGCAATCACATAAGCCTGCGCAAAGTCACCCGGCGCACCCAACTGGTTTTTGAGCTGGTCATAAAAAGACAGATCAATATAGACCTTGTGATCTCCGGGGCAGTAAAACGGTCCCATGGCCGCTTGACCTGTGCCGCAGGCTGTGCCGACAGCGCCGCGAAACAGTACCAGCTTGGGCTCTTTGTACTGGCTGCCGCCTTGGCGGAAAAGCTCACCCCAGACGTCTTCAGTATCAGCCAGCACGGTAGAGACAAACTGCCCCATGGTGTCGTTAGCGGGCGGCGCTTGGGCTGGCGTGTTTTGCTGCACCACAGGGCTGCCGCCGCCACTCATCACGCCCAACAAGGTCAGCGGATTGATCCCCAAGACCCAACCCCCAATCAAGGCAATCACGATGGTGCCAATACCAATATTGCGACCACCCAGCATGGGCGTACCACCTCCACTGCGGCGGTCTTCAACGTTGCGCGACTGGCGATTGCCTTCCCACTTCATGGCTTACTCCTTAATCCCTCAAACACTAGGGCAAATCAGTGCGCATCATTCCTGCACTGAAACTATTTTCATGCTGCACCTTCACCAGGCCTGCAGTGGCATCTTCCGCCTGCGGCATCGTGCCCACAGGGTGACCAGACCAACTCGCAGAACGGCTGATGTGTTGTGCCTTCGCAGTGTGCGCTTGGAGTACGTCCATGAATGTGAAAAATTGCCAAGCAACCAGCAACATGCCAGCAACAATCAGGCAGCAATACAACAAATGGCGGGAGGAGCGCGAATTTAGCTTGTGCTCAGTCATAGCAAGTCTCAGCATGTGATAGCTGAATGCTATGGTTTTGGTATTTCTCAAAATGCTGCACGCAATGCCAAAAATGTGTAGGACACCGCTTGTCGCTTGCGACGTCAAGCGCGTCAAGCCCACGGTGTGTGGACGCGTTATATCGCTGGCCGTGCCTATGCTCCACAACTGACAGCTGGAATGCCCAATGTGTGCTGCGCGTTTACTTTCCTGATGAATTTATGAGTGTGTCTGCGCCCCCGGCAAAGAGTTTACGAACCCAGATTGCCTTGGTTTTTGGCAGTTTTACGGCCCTGCTATCTATCGTGCTGTGCTTGCTATGTGGAGAAATCCTCAAACTGCGTTTGCATCAGCAAGCAGCCTCCAATCTCAAGATGGTGGCCCAAAACGCCGCCACGTTACTGCATGAAGAAATTCGCCAGCAAAGCCACCGTGCCCAAGTGCTCGCACGCTCCAAAGAACTATGGGAGAACGGCTTAGATGCGCACAGCGTGCGCACCATGCTCGACCGGGTGCAGTACATCAACCCCCACAATGTCTGGATTGGCGTGGCAGACATTGAAGGCACAGTGCGCAATGCCACGCAAGGCTTGCTACAAGGCAGCAACGTTGCCGCCCGCCCTTGGTTTAAAGAAGGTTTGACAAGCCCTTTCATCAGCGAAGTACACCCAGCCAAGCTGCTGGCCAATTTGCTGCCACGCAGCGTCACCGGTGAGCCGCTGCGCTTGGTGGATTTCTCTGCCCCCATTTATCGCCCTGATGGCAGTGTTGCCGGTGTACTGGGCATTCATGGCAGTTGGGACTGGGTGCGTGACTCCGTAGAGCGGCTGCTGCAAGGCCAGGGCCAGCACATGCAGCAAAACATCTTCATCTTCGATAAAAAAGGCGAGCTGATTTATGCGCCCGCAGGCGTTATGGCTCCTTACACCGATCTGGGTCAACACCTGCCGCTGCAAGGCGCTGACTTAAAAGCCGCTGTAGCGGGCAAACCCGTGCAAACGATTTGGAAAGACCGCGCAGAGCCTTATCTGACATCCGCAGTTCAGCTGCCCGACGCCGCCACCGATTTGGGCTGGTGGGTGGTTGCACGCCAGCCGCTGGAGACCGCTTATGCCGGAGCCAACCGCATTCTCTGGCTGGCCCTGGCAGTTGGCTTGCTGCTAGGTTTGCTCGGCGCCTTGATTGCTTGGCGGCTGGCAAGCCATGTCAGCAATGACCTTAAAGCCTTGGCAACGGCGGCAGGCCGCATCCACGCAGGGCACGTAGAGACGCCTTTGCCCGTAATGAACAGCAACCGAGAGGTGCAACTGCTGACAGCCTCTTTGTCGCACATGACGCAAAAGCTGCTGCACGCCAATGAAGAGATGCAAGCCCAAGTGCAGCTGCGCACTTTAGAGCTGCAACAAGCCAATGCCGAGCTGCAGCGCCAAGCCACAACCGACCCATTGACCCATTTGCTCAACCGGCGCGGCTTTGAGTCCCGCGCCACGTTGGCGATGGCGCTGGCCATCCGCAATGAGCGGCCCTTGAGCGTTCTGTCCATAGACATTGACTTCTTCAAACGCGTCAACGACAGCTACGGCCACGATGTGGGCGACGCTGTACTCCAAGCGCTGGCCCACACCTTAAGCCAGCGTGCCCGCCAAACCGATTTGGTGGCGCGTTTTGGCGGCGAAGAGTTTGTGCTGCTGCTGCCCGACACCGACGGCCAAGGCGCAGAGCACATGGCTGAGCAATTGCGCGAAAGCATTGCGGCTGTACATATTCCCCCAGTGGGCTACATCACCGTAAGTGTTGGGGTGAGCAGTCTGTATCTGGACCATGCCAATGACAGCCTGAACGACCTGCTCAAACGCAGCGACGCTGGCTTGTATGAGGCCAAGCGCAAGGGGCGCAACTGCGTTGTACGCATCAGCTAGCACCAAGCCTTGATCCCCAAAAAACCAAAGCCGACGCAATGTCGGCTTTGGTTTTTTCGGGGGGTGGCTTGCGCCGCCACGCATCAGGTGCGTGGCAATGTCACGCCATGCTGGCCTTGGTATTTACCGCCACGGTCTTTGTAGCTGGTCTCGCAAGGCTCATTGCCCTGCAGGAACAAGACTTGCGCGCAGCCTTCCCCGGCATAAATCTTGGCGGGCAGCGGTGTGGTGTTGGAGAACTCCAGCGTCACATAGCCTTCCCACTCGGGCTCAAACGGCGTCACGTTGACGATGATGCCGCAGCGTGCGTAGGTGCTTTTGCCCAGACACACGGTCAGCACGTCGCGCGGAATGCGGAAGTACTCCACGGTACGAGCCAGCGCAAAGCTGTTGGGCGGGATGATGCAGTAGTCGCCCTCGAAATCGACAAAGCTTTTTTCATCGAAGTTCTTGGGGTCCACCACGGTGCTGTGAATATTGGTGAACACCTTGAACTCACGCGCGCAGCGGATGTCGTAGCCGTAGCTCGATGTGCCGTAGCTGATGATTTTCTTGCCATCGGCTTCGCGGATCTGGCCGGGTTCGAACGGCTCAATCATGCCGTGCTGCTCCGCCATCTTGCGGATCCACTTGTCGCTCATGATGCTCATGGAGATATCCTGTTTCGCTGTTTTTTTATAGCTGAACGCGCTTTGATTTCAGCGCAATGGGGCGCTATTTTGCTTGAGAGACAATGGTTTGCTCAATCAAGCGGTCATCCCCGAGGATGATCATGGCAAATAGCAATTCATCCAGCGATGCCGCCTGGGCCGTTTTGCGCGCCAGCAGCGGCGTGCAGGCCGGGTTGATCACCACGAAGTCGGCTTCGCAACCAGGCTGCAAATTGCCAACCACCCCTTCCAGACCCAAGGCCTTGGCCGCGCCAGCGGTGTGCTGCCACCACAGGTGGGCAGGCTTGAGGCTCAAGCCTTGTTTGCTGTGGTGTTCGCGCCCCACGATATAGGCCGCCTGCATGGTGCGAAAGGGCGAAAAACTCATGCCGCCGCCTACATCGCTGGCCAGGCCATACATGAAGCCCGCTGCATCAGCCTGGATGTAGTCAAAGTAGCCGCTGGACAGGAACAGATTGCTGGTGGGGCTGATCGCCGCTGCCGTTTTGGTTTCGCGCATCAGGGCACGGT
>JAEYRT010000070.1 GCA_023435325.1 Pseudomonadota bacterium
TCGGCACGCTCAGGGCGCGGCGTGTGCTCCACCACCGGAAAGCCACCCAGCGCCTCGCGCCACTCGTAAGCGATCACTTGAATCGCAGCACCCAGGTTCAAAGAGCCGAACTGGGGGTTCGATGGAATCGACAGCGCCGCATCACAGCGATACACGTCTTCGTTGGCCATGCCAAAGCGCTCGCAGCCAAACATCAAGCCAATGCCACGCTCGCCGTGGAGGCTACCTGTCGTCAGCGTTTCATCAGCGCCATCAGCCTCGGGCACTTGGCCAACTTGCGCCTTGAGCTCACCCTTGATGAGCATTTCAAAATGCTGACGGGGCGTGCGCGTGGGTGGGCCAAAGTCGCGTGGCGTCATGGCGGTGGCGCACAGGTGGGACAGGTCTTCCACCGCCTCTTCCACGGTGTCCACAATGCGCGCCTTGTTCAGCACATCCAAGGCACCACTGGCGCGCTGGATGGTTTCCTCCTTGCGCAGCACATTGCTCCAGCGCGGGCGCACCAGCACCAAGTCATCAAAGCCCATGGTTTTCATGGCTCGGGCAGCAGCACCCACGTTGCCAGCATGGCTGGTCTCAATCAGGATAAAACGGGTTTTCATTCGAGCGTTGGCCTGCATTGCGCATGCAGGCAGCAGAAATCGGGCAAGCCGGTTAGAATTTGCGCCCTATTGTCGCTGCCCGCATCGCCGGGCGTGCGTGAACCCGTTCATCATCCGCGTTCAGTGGTGTGCCATCCCAGGTTGTGAGAGATAGAGATTGAAGATTGGGGGTGGTTCGCTGGGCGCCAACTGCACAATTTATGTCGTCTTCCTCCCTGCACCCCATGCTCAACGTGGCCATCAAGGCTGCGCGCGCCGCTGGCGCCATCATCAACCGCGCTGCCCTGGACGTTGAATCCGTTCGCGTGGCCCAAAAGCAAGTCAATGACTTCGTGACCGAAGTCGACCAAGCGGCCGAGCGCATCATCATCGACACCCTGCTGGGTGCCTACCCTGAGCATGGCATCCTGGGCGAGGAAAGCGGCAAAGAGTTCGGCAACCAAAAGTCGGACTATGTCTGGATCATCGATCCTCTGGACGGCACCACCAATTTCATCCACGGCTTCCCTGTGTACTGCGTGAGCATCGCACTGTCCGTCAAGGGCAAGATCGAGCACGCCGTGGTCTATGACCCCACCCGCAACGACCTGTTCACCGCCACCCGTGGCCGTGGTGCCTTCCTGAACGAGCGCCGCATCCGCGTGTCCAAGCGCAGCCAGTTGAAGGACTGCCTGATCTCCACGGGCTTTCCCTTCCGCCCCGGCGACAACTTCCGCGCTTACATGCGCATGTTTGCCGAAATCACCCAGCGCACCGCTGGCGTGCGCCGCCCCGGTGCTGCCGCGCTGGATCTGGCCTATGTGGCCGCCGGCTTTACCGATGGCTTCTTTGAATCCGGCCTGAGCATCTGGGACGTGGCCGCTGGCAGCTTGATCATTACCGAAGCTGGTGGCCTGGTCGGCAACTTCACCGGTGAAGCCGACTTCCTGGACCAGGGCGAGTGCCTGGCCGGTAACCCCCGCGCCTATGGTCAGCTGGTATCCATTCTGGGCAAGTACAGCAAGTTTGCCGGCGTGGAAGACAAGCTCGGTGTGGATGCAGGCATTGCTGCCGACAAGAAGGAAGAAGACGAAAACCAGCAAAACGACTAAGTCGCTGCGCTGCTTCCCCTTCAAAAACACAACAGCCGCAAGTGCCATGGGCCTTGCGGCTGTTTTGTTTGTGCAGCACTGCTGCCAGCCGCATCCCGGATAATTCCCGCTCCGATCTTGGCGGGCCGCTTGGTACAGTGCCCGCTCACCACAAGGAATTTGCGCTTTGTCTATCTCCGACGTTTCCACGCACAACCAGAACAACAACGGCGTGCAGACCCCCACTTCGCCTTTTGACGCCCCCATCGAGCAGCACACGCCGATGATGGCGCAATACATTCGCCTCAAAAAAGACTATCCCGACACCCTCGTGCTCTACCGCATGGGTGATTTTTACGAAGTCTTTTGGGACGATGCGGAAAAAGCCGCTCGCCTGCTGGATATCACGCTGACCACACGCGGGCAGTCCGCAGGTTTCCCCGTCGCCATGGCCGGTGTGCCTTTTCATGCACTGGAAGGTTATCTGGCGCGCCTGATCAAAATGGGCGAATCGGTGGCGATTTGCGAGCAAGTCGGCGAAGTGGGTGCCAGCAAAGGCCCGGTCGAACGCAAGGTGGTGCGCGTGGTCACCCCTGGCACACTGACCGATACGGAATTGCTCAGCGACAAGGCTGAAGCCATGCTGCTGGCGCTGCACACCGCTGGCCGACAGCGCTGCGGACTGGCGTGGATGAGCGTCACCCAGGGTCGCATCCACATGGCTGAATGTGGCCAGGATGAACTGGGCGAGTGGCTGGCACGCATTGCCCCCAGCGAAGTGATTTACAGCGCCGGTGTGACCGAGCGTTTTGAGCAAGGCCTGTTTGCCATCAAGCACAGTGGCGCCATCAGCTGCCCGCTCTCACCGCGCCCGGACTGGCAGTTTGATACGGGCCTGGGGGAACGCAAGCTGCTGGAATTGCTCGGCGCAGCCAGCCTCAAGGCCTGGGAAGCGGAAGACTTGCCCTTGGCCCATGCTGCCAGCGCTGCGCTGCTCAGCTATGCCGAACACACGCAGGGCCGCAACCTCACGCACATCCACAGCATCCGCGTGCAGCGCGATGACCAGCTCATCAACCTGCCACCCACCACGCGCCGCAATCTGGAGCTGGTCAAGACCTTGCGTGGCGAAGACAGCCCCACCCTGTTCTCGCTGCTTGACACCTGCATGACGGGCATGGGCAGCCGCTTACTCAAAAGCTGGCTGCTCGAACCCAAGCGCGACCGCGCCGATGCAATTGCACGCCTATCTGCCATCGATGTGCTGCGCGGCAATGATGCACTGGGCGGCGCCATGCCGTGGCAGGCACTGCGTGCGGAACTCAAGGGCGTGAGCGATGTGGAGCGCATTACCGCCCGCACCGCATTGCGCCAGGTGCGCCCACGCGAGTTGGTGGCTTTGGGCAAGACACTACAAAAAGCGCAGCTGCTGGCACAGACGCCACAAGCCCCTGCAGCCTATCTGAATCAGATTTTCCAAGACCTGCTGCCACCTGAAGGTTGCGCCGATTTGCTGGCTGCAGCCATCATGGAAGAGCCTGCGGCCCTGGTGCGCGACGGCGGCGTGATTGCGCGTGGTTTTGATGCGGAACTCGACGAGTTGCGCGCCATTCAGGAAAACTGCGACGAGTTTTTGCTGGAGTTGGAAGCCAAAGAAAAGCTGTTCACCAACATTCCGAACCTGCGTGTGCAGTTCAACAAGGTGCATGGTTTCTATATTGAAATCACCAACAGCTACAAAGACATGGTGCCCGCACATTACCAGCGTCGCCAGACGCTGAAAAACTGCGAGCGCTACATCACGCCCGAACTCAAAGCCTTTGAAGACAAGGCATTGAGTGCCCAGGAACGCGCACTGCAGCGCGAAAAGCTGCTGTACGAGCAAATCTTGGATCAATTGCAGCCGCATGTACCGGGTCTGACCCGCGTGGCGCAGGCGATTGCCGCGCTGGATGTGCTGTGCACGCTGGCCGAGCGTTCACTGACACTGAACTGGAGCAAGCCCGAGTTCAGCTCCGTGCCTTGCATTGAAATTGAGGGCGGCCGCCACCCCGTGGTCGAAGCGCGCATGGCGGAAACCTCCAGCGGCAGCTTTATTGCCAACCATACGCGCATGAATGTGAACACGCGCATGCAGATCATTACCGGGCCCAACATGGGCGGCAAATCGACGTATATGCGCCAGGTTGCGCTCATCGTGCTGCTGGCCAGCATGGGCAGCTATGTGCCTGCAGCGGCATGCCGCCTGGGGCCGATTGACGCCATCCACACGCGCATTGGCGCGGCGGACGATCTGGCCAACGCCCAATCCACCTTCATGATGGAGATGACCGAGGCCGCGCACATCCTGCACGCAGCCACGCCCCACAGCCTGGTGCTGATGGATGAAATCGGCCGCGGCACCAGCACCTTTGACGGGCTGGCGCTGGCCAGCGGCATTGCCACACAGTTGCATGACCGCACCAAGGCTTTCACGCTGTTTGCCACGCACTATTTTGAGCTGACCGAGCTGCCCGCCAGGGCCAAATCGGCAGCCAACGTACACGTGGGTGCGGCGGAGTCGGGCAGCGATATCGTGTTTTTGCACGAGATACAACCCGGTCCTGCCTCACGCAGCTATGGCGTGCAAGTGGCCAAGCTGGCAGGCATGCCCGCTGCCGTGCTCCATCACGCACGCCACACACTGCAAGCGCTGGAAGCGCGCGATGATGCCGACAGGCAGCAGGTGGATTTGTTTGCAGCACCGCCCCTGCCTGCAGCTGCTTTGCAAGCCACCCCTGTGGAGGACGCACTGGCCCAGATTCACCCTGACGCACTCAGCCCCCGCGAAGCTTTGGAAGCGCTGTACCAATTGAAGAAACTGGCACAGCGCACGTGACTATTGCAAGCAGATCACGCAGCTAGCGGGCACTACACTTGCTAGCCCAAGCAGCAACCCTGCACACACTGCCATGACTTATTGCATTGCCATCAAGCTCAACGCCGGACTTGTTTTTCTCTCGGACTCGCGCACCAACGCCGGGCTCGATCAGATCAACACCTTTCGCAAGATGATGATTTATGAGAAAACGGGCGAGCGTTTCATGACACTGTTGTCTGCGGGCAATCTGTCCATCACGCAATCCGTGCGTGAATTGCTGCAGACCATGAGCATCCGCGATGACAGCACCGGCGAGGTGCTATCCATCTGGAATGCGCAAAGCATGTTTGACGCCACGCGTGTGCTGGGCGCTGCCGTGCGCCATATCTATGACCGCGATGGCGCGGCCCTGAAGCGTGCTGGCGTGGATTTCAACATTTCCATGCTGTTTGGCGGCCAGATCAAGGGTGAAGGCATGCGCCTGTTCCAGGTGTACTCGGCGGGCAACTTTATCGAGGCGACCACGGAAACACCTTACTTCCAGATTGGAGAGGCCAAGTACGGCAAGCCCGTGCTCGATCGCGTGCTGATGGAAGACCTGCCGCTGAACGAAGCCGCCAAATGCGCGCTGGTGTCCATGGACAGCACGCTCAAGTCCAACCTGACCGTGGGTTTGCCGCTGGATTTGGCCGTCTACGAAGCGGGCAGCTTTCACTGCAACAAGGTGGTCTGCATCGATGAGGAGAATCTGTACTTCAAAATGCTGCGCAGCAATTGGGGTGCACGCCTGCGCGCCGTGTTCGACAGCATTGAAGATCCGCAGTGGTTCGGGGGCAACAGCACCGTCCCGTTGGTGATGGACAAACCCCTGCCCATCAAGAAAATCACCAGTCCCGATGACAGGGTGGACTGAAGCCCGCCAGCATCGTCTCTCCCTCGCGGTTGTGCCACCCTGTCGAGGTACAGCTGCATCAGCAAGCCACTGCGGACACTGCCAGCTGGCCTGAAAAGGCCGGCAAGCATGCATCCAGGGTGAGGTCATCGGGTCCAACGCACTGCGCTTGCAGTGCGGGCGCGCCGAACCTTCACTGCACATGATGCAACCATTGATCTTTGCCCACGCCAACAGCTTTCCTGCTGGCACCTACCGCTACCTGTTTTCCCTGCTGCGCGAGCGTGGCTTTGACGTGCATGCGCTGGACCGCTTTGGTCATGACGCACGCTACCCCGTCACCGACAACTGGCCCCACCTGGTGCAGCAACTGGCGGACTTTGCCCAGCCGCTGGTGCAGCAATGGGGCCAGCCCGCGTTATTCATAGGCCACTCGCTGGGCGGCTTTGTCAGCGTCATGCTGGCAGCGCAACACCCGCAGCTGACACGTGGAGTGCTGATGCTCGACTCCCCGCTGATCAGTGGCTGGCGTGCCCAGTCTCTGGCCATGGTCAAGCGTGCCCAGTTGCTGGGCAATGTCTCGCCCGGCAAGATTAGCCGCAAACGCCGTAACGTCTGGGCCAGCCGCGCCGAAGCGCTGGCCCTGTTCCAAAGCAAGAAATCATTTGCACGCTGGCATCCGCAGGTGCTGCAGGACTATGTAGACCAGGGTTTGGTGGCCACCCCCGAAGGGCGCCTCACCCTGCACTTTTCACGCGAAGAGGAAACCCACATCTACAACACGCTGCCACACAACCTTGGCCCGCTGCTGCGCCGCCAGCCCTTGCGCTGCCCGGTGGCCTTTATTGGCGGCAAATATTCCGTCGAGATGAGACAGGTGGGCATGGAGATGACGCTCAAGGTGACACACGGGCGCACCATGCTGGTGGATGGCGGCCATCTTTTTCCCATGGAGCATCCGGAGATGACGGCTGCTGCCATTGAGGCCAGTGTGCTGAACCTGGAAGTGGCCGCCCGTCACTCAACAGGCAATCATAAAAAATAGCTGTCAACGCTTACAAAACCTTGGTTTCCATGCGTTTTGTATTTGAAATCCAATATGGACGAACGCTGACAGCTATTCTTTTGTAGAACTGAAAGTACGCAATGGCTCTGGATTATTTGGATTTTGACTACAGCGAAGACGAAGAAGGCAACGGCACCTGGGACGCCATGGCCAGTGTGAGCGACACACGCTGGAAGGCCTTGCTCGACGAAGTACGGCAAGTGCTGCAATGGGCCAGCCGCGACTTTGGCGGCCGCCAAGCCCCTCTCGATGAAGGTGGCGATTGGGACTATGAGCTGAGTGCACAGGACGATGACCACGGACAAGTCCTGCGCATCCGCTGGGATACCGCCAGCGCCCGCATCGATGCGTCCAATCCGCAAGCAGGCGGCTACACCACGCTCACCCTGACCTTGTCCGGCAACGCTGCCTTTGGCGATGCCCTGCGCGAGGCTTTCGATCTGGCATAAAAAAACGCCCTTAACGGGCGTGAGGCAGGCTCCTGACATGGAGCGGGTGATGGGAATCGAACCCACGTATCAAGCTTGGGAAGCTGGCGTTCTACCATTGAACTACACCCGCCTTGCAGCACACTTGTTTTGCAAGAAATGCATCAGGCGGGCGTAAATCTATCACAGACTCTGTTGTCAAAATTGCTGCTTTTCGTTTTCCTGCAGCTTGGCTGCTATGGTTTGTTCTCTTTTTCTCGATTTCCCCGCTTTATCCATGCCGCTTCCCGCTTCTCCCCCGCCCTATGCCGTGCTGATGGTCTGCATGGGCAATATTTGCCGCAGCCCAACCGCGCACGGGGTATTGCGTACCCAAATCCAGGCCCGAGGGTGGAGTGAGTGGCTCAGCGTGGACTCTTGCGGCACCCACGCCTATCACGTGGGTGAAACACCGGACCGCCGCAGCCAGAAGCATGCGCTGCAGCGCGGCTATGACCTGAGTGATCTGCGCGCCCGCCAGCTCACGCGGGAAGACTTTGACCGCTTTGATCTGGTGCTGGTGATGGACCATGAAAACCTGGCCCGCGCCCAGGCGCTGTGTCCACCCACGTTGCGACACAAACTGCACCGCCTGACGGAGTTTTGCCGCACCCTGCGCAGCCCCGTGGTTCCGGACCCCTATTACGGAGGGGACCAGGGTTTTGAACATGTGCTGGACCTGATTGAAGATGCATGCCAAGGCGTGCTGGCCTACGTGCACAAAGAGCACTTAACAGATCCCGCAGCGGCTGCACAAAAAGCATGAATCGTGCATGACGATTGATGTCATTGACATTTTTATGCATCTTGGTACGCGGTGACACATATTGCCGCCACCTCCGACCGCCATTCAAAAGCGCAAACCGTACGAGGTCTTCGGGGCATTTTTCCTGGCCGGGCCGTTATGGTTGCGGCTCTCTGATTTAAGCAGTTTCACTGTCTGACGTGCATCGCATCCAACTCCATTACTCTTTGCAAGATACTCCAAGCACAAGCGTGATCCAGCATCCATTGCTGGACATGCTGGAAGCCGTGGCACAGCAAGGCTCCATCTCCGCGGCTGCACGTGCACTGAATCTTTCATACCGCCATGTCTGGGGCGCTCTCAAAAAATGGGAAGAGCAGCTCGGGCGTGAAGTGATCCTCTGGGGCAAGGGCCATACGGCCCAGCTCAGTCCTTTCGGCCAGCGCCTGCTGTTCACCGAGCGCCAGGCACAGGCACGACTGGCACCGCACATTGAAGCCATTTATGCCGAACTGGAACGCAGTTTTGCGCTGAGCTATGACGAGCACACACCCGTGCTTTCCCTGCACGCCAGCTATGACAGCGCCTATACCGCGCTGCGCCAGTTTGCCAGCGCCCAGGGCGAGCTGGCCGTGCACCTGGACCTGACGCCCTGCGTCAGCGTGGATGCCTTGCGCGCACTCAATGAAGGAAGGGCCTCGCTCGCAGGCTTTCATGTGCTTGAACAGGCAGGCAAGCATTCCATGGCGGCCCATATTTACAAGCCCTTGCTGGATGTGAAGCAGCATCGCGCCATCAGCCTGGGGCGCCGTGCCCAGGGCCTGATCGTGGCGCCGGGCAATCCGCTGCAGCTGCGCAGCCTGGAAGACGTAGTGCGCAAGCAAGCGCAATTCGTAAATCGCCCTCTGGGCACCGGCACCCGCGTGGTGCTGACCGATCTGATGGCGCAGCTTCAGCTGCAGCCCGAAGACATTCTCGGCTTTGATGACGAAGAACCCAGCCACAACGCCTTGGCACAGGCCATTGCGCAAGGCCAGGCCGACGTGGGCCTGGGCATTGCGTCTGCAGCCCGTGCCAAGGGGCTGGATTTTATGCCGCTGTGCCAGGAACGTGACCTGCTCGTGTGCCATGTCAGCCTGATCCACCATCCTGCAGTCCAGGCCTTGTGCCAGATGCTGCGCAGCGTCGAGTGGCAGCAGCGGCTGGTGGAACTGGGCGGCCACGACTGCACGGACTCGGGCGAGGTGGCGCTGCTGTCCAATGGTCTGCCGTGGTGGTCGAACAACTGCCTGGCCAGTGCTCTGGATCGGGCTGTGGCCTATG
>JAEYRT010000083.1 GCA_023435325.1 Pseudomonadota bacterium
GCGGCACGCCGCACACGCGTTTGCTCAAAGGCCTGCCCGTCCTGCAGCAGACTGACGATGTGTTCACCAACCACATCCACGCCGATGACCTGGCGAACATCGCCATTGCGGCTTTGTGGCGGGGCCAGCCGCAGCGCATCTACCATGCCAGTGATGACACCGAACTGCGCATGGGCGACTACTTTGATCTGGCGGCCGATCTCTATGGTCTTGCCCGACCGCCTCGCGTATCACGGGACGAAGCGCAGCGCAGTCTGCCGCCCATGATGCTCAGTTTCATGCGTGAATCCCGACGCCTGCGCAATGCGCGTATCAAACAGGAGCTGCGGGTGCAACTGCGGTACCCAACGGTGCTGCAGGGTTTGGCGTCGCGAGCCAAGCCTGCGTGATTTGCGTACGATGAAGGTGTCAATCTTGATGCGGATCAATTTTGACGAGCGCAGGCAGGTGTATCTTCATGTGTTTTGCGTGATTTTGTTTAATTTCTGCACGGGACAACTGTGACCGTGTGGCAAGGAGTTTTCGTGCATGGCTGAGCAGCCCACCCCCATCGATTCCCAGAAAAGCGAACAACGTGCCGACCACGGCAAGCGCAAAGCCCAGGCGGGTGATGTGGCAGTGGGGGAGGATGCGAAGTCCATTGAGAAATTTGTTGCCGGCCAGGCCACCCAGGCTGCGCAAAAACGCCGGGTGGCGGCAGCGCTGAGCGTGCTGGACCAGCCCGGTACCGACAAGGAGCGGGCCAAGGCCCTGCGTGCCCTGCTGGAGGGCTCGGACCCCGACGACCAACGGGCCATTCGCAAGGCCTTGAGCAAGCTGGATGGGAATCGCAAGGAAAGCAGGCCCAACCCCGACGAAGAGCTGGGCAAGGACTGGAAGGACGGCGGTTACCCCTACGCCAACCTGCTGCGCCGCTCGGTCTATGAAAAAGACAAGTTCCGCCTGCAGGTAGAACTGCTCAAGCTCCAAGCCTGGGTCAAGGAAACCGGCCAGCGCGTGCTGATCATTTTTGAAGGGCGCGATGCAGCCGGCAAGGGTGGCACCATCAAGCGTTTCATGGAACACCTGAACCCGCGCGGCGCGCGCGTGGTGGCGCTGGAAAAACCTTCGCCGAGCGAGCAGGGGCAGTGGTATTTCCAGCGTTATGTGCAGCATTTGCCCACGGCCGGGGAAATCGTGCTGTTTGACCGCAGCTGGTACAACCGCGCCGGGGTTGAGCGTGTGATGGGCTTTTGTACCGACGCGCAGTACCGGCAGTTCATGCAGGATGCACCGCAGTTCGAGCGCATGCTGGTGGCCAGCGGGGTGCATGTGATCAAGTTCTGGTTCAGCGTCAGCCGCAAGGAGCAGCGCCGCCGCTTCAAGGAACGCGAGACGCATCCGCTCAAGCAGTGGAAGCTCTCGCCCATCGACCAGGCTTCGCTGGACAAGTGGGAAGACTACACGCGTGCGAAAGAGGCTATGTTCTTTGAAACCGACACCGCTGATGCACCCTGGACCGTGGTCAAGAGCGACTGCAAAAAGCGCGCACGCCTGAACGCCATTCGCTATGTGCTGACCAAGCTGCCTTACAAGAACCGCGACATGGACAAGGTCGGCAAGCTCGATTCGTTGATTGTGGGCCGCGCGTCGGCCATCTACGAGCGCGGTGAAAAGCCCAACAACGCGCTGTAAAAATTCAGAGCGCTTTACGCTTGCCAGACAATGAATTGCGTATTAAACCTATGTAAGACCATTGACTGATCAGCGTCAATAGCTATCAAAATCATGAAAAGCAGATGCCCGGCGCATCTGCTTTTTTACGCCTGCTGCATGTGCAAATAGGCCTGCAGCTCTTGCATCACCTGGCGCACTTTGGCGGGCTGCGCATCGCGCTGGGGGGTGAGGGCCCAGATGTCCAGCTGGCCCATGTCCCACTGCGGCAGCAATTGCAACAAACGACCTGCTTGCACGGCCTTGCGCACGTCAATGGCGGCTAGCAGTGCGATGCCCAGACCGGCTTCACACAAGGCTTGCACCGCCGCTTGGTGGTTGCTGGTGCTTTGTGGCTGAATGAGCGGCGCAAATGTTTCACCCGAGCTGCGATGCTGCCACTGCGGCGGTGCAGGAGGCGTGTCGTTGTGCGCCAAGGCCAGCCATGTGGCATGGGCCAGGTGCTGCGGGTGTTGGGGCAATTGCCCGCCATGCGCCTGCACCCACTGCGGCGCCGCGCACAGCCAAAACGGCGTGCTGCCCAGCTTGCGTGCCACCCAGTTGGAGTCGGTTTGTGCGCCGTAGCGCAAAGCGATATCCACGCGCGCCTGGATCAAATCAATCGGCACATCATCGAGCAACAAGTGCAGCCGCAAATCCGCAAAGCGTGCCAGCCACGCGCCCAGGGCCGGGGCTGCGTGCTGGGCAAATCCCACGGGGGCAGACAGGCGCAGTTCCCCCGTGGGCGTGTCGTGCTGCGCGGCCAGCTCCGCTCGCGCCCGCGCTGCGGCAGCGGTGAGTGCCGCGCACTGCACGTACAAGCGCTGTCCGGCATCGGTCAAGGTGATCTGCCGGGTAGAGCGGTGCAGCAAGGTGACGCCGCTGTCGCGTTCGAGCTGTCGGATGTGCTGGCTCACCGCCGATGCGCTCATGCCCAGCACTTTGGCTGCCGCCGTCATGGAGCCGCGCTGCACCACGGTGGCAAAAATGGCCATGCGTTTGAGATCGTCCATGCGGTGATTATGAAGCTGTGCTTCAAAGTGATGTCAATTTCAGCGCAGTTTTCGCCTGCATCCCCAACGTAAGCTTCATGCATCAATGCTCAAGGAGAAAAAGTTATGCAAGTTGCTTTGATTGGTGCCACTGGCTTTGTCGGTGCAGCCCTGCTGCAGGAATTGCTGCAGCGCGGTCATGCAGTGGTGGCCCTGGTGCGTGATCCTGCGAAGCTGGCAGCGCACCCCGGGTTGCGTGTGGTGCAGGTTGACGTCATGGACGAGCAGGCGGTGGAAGCTGCCGTGCGCGGCAGTGATGCCGTAATGAGCGCCTACAACGCAGGCTGGGCCAACCCGAATATCTATGAAGACTTTATGCGCGGCTCACGCGCCATCGTCAAAGGCGTGAAGGCGGCCGGGGTGAAGCGCTATTTGGTTGTGGGCGGCGCGGGCAGTTTGTACGCTGCACCGGGCTTGCAGATTGTGGATACACCAGAGTTTCCCGCTGCCATCAAGCCGGGCGCCAGCGCCGCGCGCGACATGTACACCGAATTGCGCGCTGAAAGCACGCTGGACTGGACGCTGCTCAGCCCCGCCGTGGGTTTTCATGCGGGCTCGTCCGCACAGCCCAAGGGCCGCACGGGCCAGTACCGCACAGGCCAAGATGTGCCATTGATGCAGGCCGATGGCCAACCCGGCGATATTTCTGCAGCCGATCTGGCCGTGGCGCTGGTGGACAGCTTGGAGCAGGGTACGCACCTGCAATCGCGTTTCACGGTGGCTTATTAAGAGCCAAGAGCTGTCAACCCCGCCCTCGTCACAACTGCAAACCTGTGGCTTGCTGGGTGGCGTTAACATCTCTAAGCGCCGCAGCAGCAAGCTGGGCGTGAAACGACAACAATAGAGGGGCGCAGCCATTGGGCTGCGCCTTTTTTTTGCGGGTGTATGGCAATTACTTCGACTTCTTCTGATCTGCGCGCTTGGCTGAGCGTGTGTGCCTTGGCGCTGGGTGCCTTCATTTTCAATACCAGCGAATTCGTGCCTGTAGGCCTGCTGGCTGATATCGGCCACAGCTTTGACATGCCCAGCGAGCATGTGGGGCTGATGCTCACCATCTATGCC
>JAEYRT010000084.1 GCA_023435325.1 Pseudomonadota bacterium
GGGCAAACTGCCCTCCACCCTTGCCCAATTCGGGCGCGCGCCATGCGTACAGCCACAGCGAGGTGCCGACCACCGCCACGATGAAGCACAGGATGAACAGGCCACGGCCGGGATCCACGGCAAAGGCATGCACCGAAGTCAAAACGCCAGATCGCACCAAGAAGGTACCCAGCAGGCACAGCGAGAAGGCGCAAATCGCCAACAGCGCGGACCAGCTGCGAAATGCTCCACGCTGGTCGGTCACGATCAGCGAGTGCAGCAAGGCCGTGCCAACCAGCCAAGGCATGAAGGACGCGTTTTCCACAGGATCCCAGAACCACCAGCCGCCCCAGCCCAGCACGTAGTAGGCCCAGGCACTTCCCAGCAAAATGCCCAAAGTCAGAAAACCCCAGGCTGCCAGCGTCCATGAACGCGACCAGCGCGCCCATGCAGCCCCCAGCTCTCCGGAAATCAGGGCCGCCAGGGCAAATGCGAAGGGCACGGCAAACCCCACATACCCCATGTACAGCAGTGGGGGATGAAACACCATGCCAGGGTCCTGCAGCAGGGGATTGAGGTCTTTGCCTTCCAAGGCCGCCGGCACCAGACGCAAGAACGGATTGGACAAAAACAGCAGAAACACCAGCAGCCCGACACTGATCCAGCCCAGTACGGCAAGCACGCGCGCCACAAAAGCCTCGGGCAGCGATCGGCTGCGCCATGCGACGGCTACGCTCCAGCAGGCCAACAGCAGTTGCCACAGCAACAGGGACCCTTCGTGTCCACCCCAAAACGCGGTGAGCTTGTAAATCGTCGGCAGGTCCTGGTGTGAATTGGCCGCCACGTAGAGCACAGAGTAGTCCCCTACCCAGAAGCACCACACCAGCACGCCGGTCGACAAGAGCGACAATGCACATTGCAATACGGCGGCAGGACGTGCCATGCGCACCCAGGCAGCAACACCCAGCTGCGCCCCCAAAAGCGGCAATGTGGCCTGAACGGCAGCCACGATCAGCGCCAGCACCAACGCAAAAACACCCAATTCGGCAATCATGGCTGGGCTTTCAGATGGGGTATCACGGTTTGCGCCTTGACGCTTTGAGCAGCATCTTCCAGGGCCTTGGCAGCTTCAGGAGGCATGTAGTTCTCATCGTGCTTGGCCAGCACTTCTGTGGCCTCAAACACTCCCGAACCATGCAGCTTTCCGGCCACGACAACACCTTTGCCCTCCTTGAACAAGTCGGGCAATAACCCTTGGTAGCGCACAGGGACCCGCTGCACTTCATCGGTCACGACAAATGCCACTTCCAAACCATTGCCTGAGCGCTGCACAGAACCCTGCTCGACCAGGCCGCCCACACGAAATGCCGTACCTGCAGGCGCCTCGCCTGCCTGAACCTGGCTGGGGCTGTAGAAAAACATCACGTTGGCATCCAACGCGCGCAACACCAGCGTCACAGCCATGCCAACCAGCACGACCCCTGCCAATACCCACAGCAGACGTTGATGGCGTGGTTTCATCGTCCACTCCTTTCGTCGCAGACTGCGTTTGCCTTGCACCAGCGGCGGTACAAAGCCACCACTTCAGCCAACAATAAAATGCCGCTGACACCATAGGCCAGTGCCAGATAAAAGGTGTGGTTTTGCATTACAGCTGCTCCTCTCTTGCGCGCTCACGGATCAGGCAACGCGTACGTATCAGACACACCGCCAAGGTGTAGGCCCAGCAGGCAAACGTCATCAACAACATGCCCGACAGCATGGAATTGGTCATGCTGGGTGCTGCATCCCAACGGATGGTGGCGCCTTGGTGCAAAGTGCTCCACCATTGCACGGAGAAATAAATAATGGGTACGTTCACCACCCCGGCCAGCAACACGATGGCGCCTGCACTGTCGGCACGTGCGTTATCTTCAATGGCGGACGCCACGCCCATATAGCCCAGGTACAGAAACAGCAAAATCAGCTCTGACGTCAGGCGAGCATCCCAGACCCACCATGTGCCCCATGTCGGCTTGCCCCAAGCCGCCCCCGTCCAGAGCGCAATCACGGTGAACAACGCGCCGGTCGGCGCCAAGGCACGCGCCAGCAGGGGCGACAATTTTGCACGATAGATCAAGCCCAAGCCCGCGTGTGTGGCTGCTGCGATGTAAATCAGCATGGACATCCAGGCTGCCGGCACATGCAAAAAGATGATGCGATACACCTCGCCTTGCTGATGGTCTGTCGGTGCCACGAAGAACCCCACCCACAAACCGGTGACTGCCAGCACCACTGCGGCAGCCGCCAACCATGGCCATACGCGACCTGCCCAGTGGTTGAACACCGGGGGCGACGCCAAGTGACGCCAATGAAAACGCATCTGCAATGCGGCAGGCATTGCAGATGCGTTCAATTTTTCAGAACTGGTTTTCATATCATTCCAATGCCAAGCGCAGCGCAGCTGCAATCGCCCAAGGCCCCGCCAGCAAGGCCAAGCACAGGCAGGCACCCAGCAAATACAAAGAAGCTCCTGCAGGCAGCCCCTGCAGCGCTTGGTTCACAGCATGGCTGCCAAAAATCAAGACAGGCACGCACAAAGGCAACACCACCAGCGTCAGCAGCAGTTGTCCACGCAGCCCCAAGGTCAGTGCCGCGCCCAAGGCTGCCAGCAAGCACAAGCTGGGCGTCCCCAAAGCCAGTGAAAGCAGCAGCACACCCATGACATCTGGTGACAGGCCATACTGCCAACCCAGCAATGGGGTGGCCATCAACAGTGGCACTGCGCTGACCAGCCATTGGGCCAGCACTTTCAAACCGACCAGCAACGGCAAAGGCATGCTCGCCAAAGCCCACTGCTCCAGAGAGCCATCCGCGTAGTCACTTTCGAACAAGCGGTGCTGCCCCAGCAACACGGCCAGCAAAGCAGCCACCCACACAACCCCTGGCGCAATTTGACGCAGCAGTGCGCTGTCAGGGCCTAGAGCCAGTGGAAACAGGCTGCCGACCATGATGAAGAACGCCAGCCCGCTCAATGCATCGACCGGTCTGCGCCATGCAAGCCGCAGTTCACGCGCAATCACGCTGTCTTGCATGCAGCCTCCGACGGGTGCAGACGCAGCGGCTGTGCGCTCAGATCCAGGACTGAAGTAGATGTGCCAGAAAGCTGGATGCCGCGGTGGCTCACCACAATGGCCATCCCGCCGCTTTGCGCATGCGCCGCCAAGATGCGGGTCAGCTGTGCACAAGCAGCTGCATCCAAGGCGTTGTCTGGCTCATCCAACAGCCACAACGCGCGCTCGCTCAGCATCACACGTGCCAGCGCCATGCGTCGGCGCTGCCCTTGGGACAACCGCCCGACAGGCCTGTGTGCAACAGCCGCCACATCCAGTTGCTCCAACACAGTCTGTACCCGGGAGTCTTGCCATGCCACGCCCATCATTGCCAGAGCGAAGCGTAAATTCTCCCAGCCACTCAGAGCCTCGTTCATTCCGCACTGGTGGCCCAAATAGACGAGCTGTTGTTGAAAGCTGGGATGGCGTGCGGCCACCGGTTGACCGCACCACGACAGCTCACCTGCGCGCCAGGTCATGAGTCCGGCCAAGCTTCGCAGCAAGGTGCTTTTGCCTGTGCCGTTGCTGCCTTTGAGCAGCAGAACCTCACCAGAGTGCAAACCGAAATCGATATGGCGCAACAGCACACGGCCATTGCGAATGCACCCGAAGTCCGCAACCTGCAGGCTTCGGGTGACAGGGGAAGCACTCACCATGAAATCAATGCTTGGCTGCTGCTACTGGACCAGGCACGGTTTGACCAGGCGAATCACTTGGACCTTGACCAGCTGGGATATGCGGCAAGTTGTGAGCGATACCCTTGTGGCAGTCGATACAAGTCTTTTCCTTGTTGGCCAGATAGGTGGAGTGCATGTTTTGCGCACGCAGACTCTGGCGCGTGAAGTCCATGGACTCGTAGTTGTGGCAATTGCGGCATTCCAGCGAGTCATTGGCTTTCAAGCGTGCCCATTCGTGCTGGGCCAGTTCCAGACGCTTGGCTTCAAACTTCTCGGGTGTGTCGATGGTGCCGAAAATCTTGCCCCACACTTCTTTGGACGCCTGCATCTTGCGAGCCATCTTGTCTGTCCAATTGTGCGGGACGTGACAGTCGGAACAAATCGCTCTCACCCCGGAACGGTTGGTGTAGTGAATGGTTGTCTTTAACTCTGCAAAGACGTTGTCGCGCATTTCATGACAACCGGTACAGAACTTCTCGGTGTTGGTCACTTCCATGGCGGTATTGAAAGCACCCCAGAACAGGATGCCCGCAATAAAACCGCCAATGGTCAGAAAGCCAAGACTGAAGTGCACGCTGGGACGACGAATCACTCCCCAGTAGCGCTTAAGTAAATTCAACATGGCTGTGCCTTACATCAGTTTTTCTTAGCTGCGTTAGCAGGATCCTGCAACGCTTTGAGCAGCAGGCTGTCTACGTCCTGAAAAGTGTTGGGCACAAACGGACTCACATTCTCCTGCCCCACATGGCACTGCACACAGTAATAACGACGGGTCGAGATTTGTGCCAGCGTGTTGCCATCGCGATCGTGGTAGTGGGTGATGGAAACAGGTACGGCTTGTGAAACCTCAGCATTGGTACGCGAATGGCAATCCATGCACTTGTTGAAGTTCTTGTCGACCTGATACCCATCGATACGATGCGGAATCACTGGTGGCTGCTGGGGATAGTTGCGCGTACGTCGCACGTCGTCATTGACCGCATTTCCCAGCACTGGAGGTTCTGTGGTTTCCAGAATGGGCGTGGTGCCACGGGCCTTGTCATAAAACGGATCTGCAGCAACTGCTGTAGAGGCCACGCCAATGCATAGCATCAGCGCCATTCCCAGTTTTTGGATGAGTTTCATAGTGGGCTCCTCTACCTTGTTTTAGACCTTTGTCAGCTTTACAGCACACTTCTTGAAGTCGGTTTGCAGCGAAATCGGGTCGGTGGCGTCCAGGGTCACTTTGTTGATCAACTGGCTGGCGTCGAACCATGGCACATAAACCAAGCCACGTGGAGGCTTGTTACGGCCACGGGTTTCCACACGCGAGCGGATGGAGCCACGG
>JAEYRT010000090.1 GCA_023435325.1 Pseudomonadota bacterium
GCCCAGTTCGGTCAGCTGTGCCACGGCTTCGTAGGTCAGCGTGCCGGAGCGGCTCACCACGCCTACGCGGCCCTTCTTGTGGATGTGACCAGGCATGATGCCGATCTTGATTTCGTCAGGCGTGATCAGGCCGGGGCAGTTGGGGCCCAGCAGCAAGGTCTTCTTGCCGCCAGCCGCTTCCTTGGCCTTCATCTTGTTGCGCACTTCCAGCATGTCGCGCACTGGAATGCCTTCGGTGATGCAGATGGCCAGATCCAGATCGGCTTCCACGGCTTCCCAGATCGCAGCTGCTGCGCCTGCTGGCGGCACGTAGATCACGGAAACGGTTGCGCCGGTTTCTTTGGCAGCGTCCTTGACGGAGCCATAGATTGGGATGTCAAAAATGCGCTCGCCCGCCTTCTTGGGATTCACGCCGGCGACGAAGCAGTTCTTGCCGTTGGCGTATTCCTGGCACTTTTCGGTGTGGAACTGGCCAGTCTTACCAGTAATGCCTTGGGTGATGACTTTGGTGTCTTTGTTGATAAAGATCGACATGTTTCTATCTCCGGGGCGAATTACTTAACGGCGGCAACGATCTTGGTCGCAGCTTCGGCCATGGTGTCGGCAGCGATGATGGGCAGACCGGAATCCTTGAGGATTTGCTTGCCCAGCTCTTCGTTGGTGCCCTTCATGCGCACGACCAGTGGCACGCTCAGGTTCACGGCCTTGCAGGCGGTGACCACGCCGGTGGCAATGGTGTCGCACTTCATGATGCCGCCGAAGATGTTGACCAAGATACCCTTGACTTCAGGGTTCTTGAGCATGATCTTGAAGGCTTCGGTGACCTTCTCGGCCGTTGCGCCACCGCCCACGTCCAGGAAGTTGGCAGGCTCGCCGCCGAACAGCTTGATGGTGTCCATGGTGGCCATGGCCAGACCAGCACCGTTCACCAGGCAGCCGATGTTGCCGTCCAGAGAGATGTAGGCCAGATCGAACTTGGAGGCTTCGATTTCTGCGGGGTCTTCTTCGTCCAGGTCGCGCAGGGCCACGATTTCGGGGTGGCGGAACAGGGCGTTGGAGTCGAAGTTGAACTTGGCGTCCAGGGCCATCAGGTCGCCCTTGGAGTCGCAGTTCAGGGGGTTGATTTCCACCAGCGACGCATCGGTGTCCATGTAGCACTTGTAGATGTTGGCAAACAGCTCAACAGCTTGGTCTACAGACTTGCCTTCCAGACCGATGGCAGCAGCCACCTTGCGCGACTGGGCCTCGGTGATGCCGGTCAGCGGGTCGATCATCTCGGTGATGATCTTCTCGGGGGTGGAATGGGCCACTTCCTCGATGTCCATGCCGCCTTCGCTGGAAGCAATCAGCGCCACTTTCTGCGTTGCGCGGTCGGTCACCAAAGATACGTACAGCTCGTTCTTGATGTCGGCGCCGTCTTCGATGTACAGGCGGCGCACCTTCTGACCTTCGGGGCCAGTCTGGTGGGTCACCAGCTGCATGCCGAGGATTTGCTCGGCCAGTGCTTTAACGTCGTCGATGGACTTGGCCACCTTCACGCCGCCGCCCTTACCGCGGCCGCCGGCATGGATCTGCGCCTTCACCACCCAGACTGGGCCGCCAAGCTTTTGTGCTGCCTCTACAGCTTCTTGGACGGTGAATGCCGGAATGCCGCGGGGGACTGGCACACCGAATTGACGCAAGATTTCCTTGCCTTGGTATTCATGAATCTTCATGAGTCTTGTCTCTCTGAAACGGAGGGAGAAATGCCCGTTTTCCTGCTGCCTAAACATGCGGAGCCGGGCTCGTATGACATGGCAATCGAAGAATGTACCATGGTGCATTGCAACCAAAAAGTGCTTTGCCAAGTGGGATCTACGTACGTTTATACGTAGTCAATAGTCAAAAACCCGTTGTTATGGCTTCGGACACGAAGCTTAAAGGCTGCAAGAAATTGTCCTGGTTGCGTTGGGCGCGGTTGCTGTCGGTGGACAATCCGCGTTTTGTTTCAGATGGCGCCGCGGCACGCGGCACAGATGCGCCAAGGGCGCGGGAGCGTTGAAATGTCCAAAGTCTTTATCGATGGTGAAGCCGGCACCACGGGTCTGCAGATTCGTGACCGCTTGCAGGAGATGTCTGGCGTGCAGCTGGTCAGCATTGCGCCCGAGCTGCGCAAAGACCCCGCGGCCAAGCGCGCCTTGATTGCGCAGGCGGATCTGGTGATCCTGTGTCTGCATGACGACGCTGCGCGCGAAACTGCCGCCATGGTGGATGCTGTCACCGCAGAAACCGGCCGCACCATCAAGATCATTGATGCCTCGACCGCGCACCGCGTGGCGCCCGGCTGGGTCTATGGTTTTCCTGAGCTGTGCGCAGGCCAGCTCGATGCCGTGAAGAACGCCACGCGTGTGTCCAACCCCGGTTGTTACGCCACGGGTGCGATTGCGTTGTTGCGTCCGCTGGTGGAGGCGGGCCTGATTCCTGCCGACTACCCTGTGGCCCTGCCTTCCGTGTCTGGCTACACCGGTGGTGGCCGCACCATGATTGAAGCGTACGAAGCCGGTAGCGCAGCACCCTATGAAGCCTATGGCTTGGGCTTGGCACACAAGCACATCCCAGAAATCCTGCAATACACCGGCATGACCCGCCGCCCCATATTCATTCCTGCCGTGGGTAACTACGCGCAAGGCATGCTGGTGCAGTTGCCCCTGCATCTGGACCTGCTGCCCGGTGCTCCCAAGGCGCAGGATCTGCACGATGCGCTGGCCAGTCACTACGCCAAGACCAATACGCCCGCCAACTGGGTCAAGGTGCTGCCGCCCACGGACGACAACAAGCTGGCCGCCGACACACTGGCGAACACCAACCAGCTGGAGCTGCGCGTGTTTGCCAACGAGCAGCACCGCCAGGCCGTGCTGATTGCACGTCTGGACAATCTGGGCAAGGGTGCCAGCGGTGCGGCGGTGCAGAACCTGCAATTGATGCTGGGGCTGTAAGCGGCTGGGGCGGCGCTCTACACTGGGCGCAGTCCTTGCAAGCGCACAAGCGGTCTTCGGGCCGCTTTTTTCTTGTCTGGAGATATTTGAAATTTATAGCTTCTAACGCTTTTCTATCAATGCTTTCAATATGTTTTGTATTGGAAATGCTTGTGTAGAAAGCGTTGAGCGCTTCTTTTTTGAGAATGTATGACTGCCTTGCAATCTGATGCTGCCCAGGTGCGCCGTGCCACCTTGATGGGTCTGGTGGCCGTGCTGTGCTGGAGCAGCACCATCGGCCTGATGCGCTCGGTGGCTGAAGCACTGGGCGCATTGGGCGGCGCGGCCATGCTCTATACCGTCAGTGCCACCCTGGTGCTGTTGGTCAATGGCGTGCCTTCACGGGCGCAATTGCGTGGCGTGTCGCGCGTGTATCTGGTGGTCTGCGGCTTGCTGTTTGCGCTGTACGAGATCTGCCTGTCCGTCTCGATTGGCTTGGCACACAACCGTCCGCAGTCGCTGGAGCTGGGCATGATCAACTACCTCTGGCCTTGCCTGACGATTGTGCTGGCCGTGCTGTGCCGGCAGCAGCAGGCGCGCTGGTGGCTGTGGCCCGGTGCCTTGCTGTGCCTGTGGGGACTGGTGCTGGTGGTGGGCGAGGGCGGTGAGGCCGCTGCGGTGCCCTGGTGGCAGACCATGTGGGCCAATATGACCAGCAATCCGCTGGCCTATGCCCTGGCGTTTGGTGCGGCGCTGATGTGGCCCACCTATTCGGTGCTGGCGCGTATC
>JAEYRT010000128.1 GCA_023435325.1 Pseudomonadota bacterium
TTCTGTACACCCGCCAGGGCCATGTCGAGAAAGCCGCCTGAGACCGGACACCCCATCCACTCTTCAGCCACCAGCTCCCCGTACTGGTGGCTTTTTACATCTGGCGCAACCAATATGGTGCAGCAGCACCATGGCTGTGCATGCCATATGTCGGTAGTGGCAGTTTCTGACAGAGCAACGCTGGCACAGGATTTGCAAGTTCTCTTGCGTAGCCAAAGCTGGCTACAGGGTGAGGTGCAAAGATGGACCGGAACCCAAGACAAAGGCGTCTTTCTTCGCAGCCTGGCTGCGCAGGAATGACGCCTTTTTTGTTTGTTGTTGGAACCCGCCTACGGGGGTAGCGATGAAAAAATCCAAACTGGTCTTGGTTGGCAATGGCATGGCGGGCATCCGCACGCTGGAAGAACTGCTCAAGATTGCGCCTGATCTGTATGACATCACGGTCTTTGGCGCAGAACCTCACCCAAACTACAACCGCATTTTGCTCTCTCCCGTGCTGGCCGGAGAGCAGACGCTGGATGAAATCGTCCTCAACAACTGGGACTGGTACCACGAGCACCAGATCACCTTACACGCCGGCTATACCGTGACACATGTGGACCGCACGCGCCGCATTGTCACGGCCACCAACGCAGCAGGCGAATCCATCAGCACCAGCTATGACCGCTTGGTGCTTGCGACAGGCTCCTACCCTTTCATCCTGCCCGTGCCTGGTGCCGACCTGCAAGGCGTGATTGGCTATCGGGACATTGCCGACACACAGGCCATGATTGATGCTGCGCAGCAGTATTCCCATGCCGTCGTGATCGGCGGAGGCCTGCTCGGGCTGGAAGCAGCCAACGGCTTGAGCAAACGCGGCATGCAAGTGAGTGTGGTGCACGTGAATGATTGGCTGATGGAGCGCCAGCTCGACGACATCGCAGGCAGGATGCTGCAGCATTCCCTGCAGGAGCGGGGGCTGCAATTTCTCATGCAAGCGCATACCGAAGCACTTTTGGGCGATGACCACGGCCGGGTGCGCGCCGTGCGCTTCAAGGACGGCCGTGAAGTGGCTGCACAGCTGGTGGTGATGGCTGTGGGTATTCGGCCCAATACGCACTTGGCGCAAAGCATGCACCTGCATGTAGACCGCGGCATCGTGGTCAGCGACACCTTGCAAACCGTGACCGACCCGCGCATCTATGCCGTGGGGGAATGTGCCAACCACCGCGGCATTGCCTATGGCCTGGTCGCACCACTGTTTGAGCAGGCCAGGGTGCTGGCCAACCACCTGGCCGAATGGGGCATTGGGCGCTACACAGGCTCACTGACTTCGACCAAGCTCAAAGTCACGGGCATTGACCTGTTTTCCGCCGGCAACTTTCAGGGCGGGGCAGATACTGAAGAAATTGTGCTGCGTGACCCGTTTGCGCCCGGTGGCGGGGTCTACAAAAAACTGGTGATCAAGGACGACAAGCTGGTCGGTGCCTGCCTCTACGGGGACACAGTGGACGGCAGCTGGTATTTCAAGCTGCTGCGCGAAGGCCGTTCTGTGGCAGATATCCGGGATCGCCTGATGTTCGGTGAATCCAATATTGGTGACAGTGGCCACCAGGGGCACAACAAAGCCTCGTCCATGCAGGACAGTGACGAAGTCTGCGGATGCAACGGTGTCACCAAGGGCAGCATCTGCAAGGCAATCAAGGAAAAAGGTCTGTTCACGCTGGAAGAAGTGCGCAAGCATACCAAGGCCAGTGCCAGCTGCGGCTCCTGCACTGGCCTGGTGGAGCAAATCATCATGTTTACCGCTGGTGGTGATTATTCGGTTGCGCCCAAGACCAAGGCCGTGTGCAGCTGCACCACCCACGGGCACCAGGCTGTGCGCGACGCCATTCGCGACAAACACTTGCTGCGCATGGCCGAGGTCTTTACCGCGCTGGACTGGAAAACACCCAATGGCTGCGCCACCTGCCGCCCGGCACTCAATTACTACCTGATTTCCACCTGGCCCAAGGAGGCACAGGACGATCCACAAAGTCGTCTGATCAACGAGCGCGCCCACGCCAACATCCAAAAAGATGGCACTTACAGCGTCATTCCACGCATGTGGGGAGGCGAAACCAGTGCCGACGAACTGCGCCGCATTGCCGATGTCGTGGACAAGTACCAGATTCCCACTGTCAAGGTCACCGGCGGCCAGCGTGTGGATTTGCTAGGAGTCAAAAAAGAGGATTTGCCTGCTGTCTGGCGCGACTTGAACATGCCAAGCGGACACGGTTACGCCAAGGCGCTACGCACTGTCAAGACCTGCGTGGGCAGTGAATGGTGCCGCATGGGCACACAGGACAGCACGCAAATGGGCAAGGATCTGGAGCGCGCCATGTGGCGCATGTATGCACCGCACAAAGTCAAATTTGCCGTCAGTGGCTGCCCGCGCAACTGCGCCGAGGCCGGCATCAAGGACGTGGGCATCGTCGGTGTGGACAGCGGCTGGGAAATGGTCATTGGCGGCAACGGCGGCATCAAGACTGAAGTGGCCCAGTTCTTCACCAAGCTCAAGACCGCCGAGGAAGTGCTGGAGTACACGGGCGCCTTCATGCAGCTGTACCGGCTGGAAGGCTGGTATCTGGAGCGGACAGTGCACTACCTGGAACGCGTGGGCATGGACTACGTGAAGCAACGCATCCTTGAGGACCACGCAGGCCGCAAAGCGCTGTGGGAGCAATTGCAGTTTGCGCTCGATGGCGAACCCGATCCCTGGTTTGATTTCAGCAAGGCCGCTGTCGATACGCGCCAGTTTGAACGCGTCATTCCCATCCAGGTCGCAGCGCCTGCCACAACTTCTGTCCCTGCTTGAACCCACTGCTTACAAAGGAATTTCCCATGACAACCTGGCAACTGATTTGCGCAGTGGATGACATCCCCGTACTAGGTTCGCGCCGCGTAGCGCGCCCGCAAGGTCTGGATGTGGCCGTGTTTCGCAATGCCGACAACGAGGTTTTTGCCCTGCTCGACCGCTGTCCGCACAAGGGAGGTCCCTTGTCTCAAGGCATGGTGTTTGGACGCAGTGTGGCTTGCCCGCTGCATAACTGGACGATTGCGCTCGACAGCGGGCAGGCTGCGGCACCTGATGAAGGTTGTACGCCGCATTTCCGGGTCAAGGTCGAAGAGGGTCAGGTCTATCTGGATGCCGAGCAATTGAGCACGACAGCGCTGGATCTCACACGCCCCATCGCCGGTCCGGCACAACGCTGCAGCGGCCAGCACTGCGCAGCTTGAAGCCAGACCCGACCTTGTACCGAGAACCTGGGAGCTTGCACATGCCTGAAACCCGTTCTACCTGCCCTTACTGCGGCGTCGGCTGCGGGGTGCTGATTGCCAGCGATGGTCAGCGCATCACCGGGGTGCGTGGTGACCCCGAACACCCGGCCAATTACGGACGTCTGTGTACCAAAGGCAGCACGCTGCATCTCACGGCCGACCCCATGCTGGCTCGTCAAACACGTTTGCTGCAACCTATGCAGCGGCTGTCACGCCACGCCTCGCCAGTGCCGCTGGATTGGAATGAGGCACTGGATACCGCCGCAGCACGCATCACCGACGCCATACGTAGCCACGGCCCCGATTCGATCGGCATCTACGGCAGCGGCCAACTGCTGACCGAAGACTATTACGTGTTCAACAAGCTCGCCAAAGGTTTGTTGGGCACCAACAATATCGACACCAACTCGCGCCTGTGCATGAGCAGTGCCGTGGCTGGCTATAAAAGCACGCTAGGCGCTGATGCACCGCCAGCCTGTTATGAAGATGTGGAGCATGCGCAATGCATTCTCCTGACGGGGAGCAATGCTGCATGGGCCCATCCGGTGCTGTTTCGTCGCATTGAGGCAGCCAAGGCGCAGCGGCCGGACATGAAGATCATCGTCATCGACCCGCGCCGCACCGAAACCGCAGAGCTGGCGGATCTGTACCTGCCCATCCAGCCAGGCACGGATGTCCTGCTGTTTCACGGCATGCTGCACATCATGCTGTGGGAAGGCTGGGTAGACACGGAATATATCGCCCGCCACACCACCGGCTTTGACGCACTCAAAACCTTGGTGCGTGATGCCACGCCAGCGTCTGTCGCCCGCACCTGCGGCATTGCCGTGGCCGACTTGCAGCAAGCGGCACGCTGGTTTGCCTTGGGCGGAACAAGCGGCTTGCCCACGCAGCGAGCCCCCACCCTGAGTCTGTATTGCCAGGGCCTGAACCAGAGCAGCAGTGGTACGGCCAACAATGCTGCACTCATCAACCTGCATCTGGCCACGGGACAAATTGGGCAGGTCGGCAGCGGCCCCTTTTCCTTGACGGGTCAGCCCAATGCCATGGGCGGGCGTGAGGTGGGCGGTCTGTCCAACCTGCTCAGCGCCCACCGCGACATGGCCAACCCCGAGCACCGCGCCGAAGTGGCCGCACACTGGGGCGTACCAGACATCCCTGCCACCCCAGGTCTGAGTGCCGTGGAAATGTTTGAGGCGGCAGCCCGCGGGCAGATCAAAGTGCTGTGGATTGTCTGTACCAACCCTGCCCACAGCATGCCCGACCAAAGCCTGGTGCAGCGCGCTTTGGAGACTGTGGAATTCGTAATCGTGCAAGACGCGTTTGCGACCACGGCCACCACCCACCATGCTGATCTGCTACTGCCCGCCACCACCTGGAGCGAGAAGCTGGGCACCGTCACCAACAGCGAGCGACGCATCTCTCGCGTGCGCGCCGTCTTGCCACCGGCAGGTCAGGCCCGCCACGACTGGCAAATTGCCACCCAGATCGCACAGCGCATCGAACATGTGCTGCGCCCTGAGCTGCCCACCCTGTTCCCCTACGACACCCACCGCGCCGAACAAGGCGCCCAGGCCATCTGGAACGAACACCGTGCCAGCACACGTGGGCGCGATCTGGACATCACCGGCCTGTCCTGGGAACTGCTGCATACCCAGGGGCCACAGCAATGGCCTTTCCCCGAGGGCGCCACACAAGGACCCGCGCGTCTGTATACCGACGGTGTTTTTCCGACTGCCGATGGCCGGGCCCGCTTTGCTGCCCAGCCTTTTCGCCCAGTAGCACAGGCACGCAGTGCACATCGCCCTTTCAGCCTGACCACAGGCCGCCTGCGGGACCACTGGCATGGCATGAGCCGCACCGGCCAACTCGCCCGGCTGTTTGCCCATACGCCCGAACCTGCCCTGCACATGCATCCGCAAGACATGGAACGCCGCCGCCTGAGCGCCAATCAATGGGTACGCGTGCAAAGCCCTTATGGAGAGCTGATTGCCGCCTTGCAGCCTGATGCCACACTGAGCCTGTCACAGCTGTTCATGGCCATGCACTGGGGCGGTGAATACCTGGGTGGACGCGACAGCGCGGGGCACATCGTGGCCGGCGTCAACCAATTGACCACACCGTTGTTCTGCCCACAGTCCAAGCAGCCCGAACTCAAGCATGTGCCCGTGCGCGTGGACCCAGTGGATCTGCCCTGGGGGCTGGTCGCGGCTGCCTGGCTGCCACGCTCTCAAGTGCTGTCCGTCCGCCAACGCCTGGCCGCACTGTTCCCCGCCTTTGATGTGGCATGGTGTGTGCCGTTTGGCAGCAGTGGTTCGCTGGATACTGCCGCTCAGGAACGCAGCGGCATCTTGCTGCGCGCTGCCAGTACCGCGCCTATACCGCAGGAATTGCAGGATCAGGTGGCTACGCTTTTGCAGCTACAAGGCCAGGATCTGCTGCACTACGCCGATGCACACCGCCAGCACAGCCGCTGTCTGCAGCTGCGCGCAGCACCGGAAGGCGGGCACTGCCTGCATGCACTGATGCTGTGCGGCGACACCCGCGCTTCCAGCTGGCTGCTGCCACTGTTGCACGACAGTCAACCGCTACCTTTTGGCAGCCAGCAATTGCTGCGACCGGATGCCCAGCCACCGCAAGGGGCATCAACCCCCAGTCGCCAGGTGGTTTGCAGTTGCTGGGGGGTGGACGTGCAGAGCATCACCACGCAGCTGCAAACCATCCCCGGCAGCGATGCCGAACGTCTGTCTCACCTGCAAAACACCTTGCGCTGCGGCAGCAACTGTGGTTCTTGCCTGCCCCAACTGCGTCAGCTGGTACGCAGCACACAGGTGGCAACTGCCGCGCTTTCCATCTGAGTCTGCTTCAGGAGCCATTCCATGCTGCCTCGTCACACCCCACGACAACTCCACGGCACTTGCACCCTGGTCGGTGCCGGTCCAGGCGATCCGGAACTGCTCACACTCAAAGCCCTTAAAGCCATCCAACGCGCCACACTGCTGCTGGTTGATGACTTGGTGTCCCCGGAAATCATCGCCCATGCGTCTGCCAGCGCACGCATCGTGCATGTAGGCAAACGGGGTGGTTGCCAGCGCACCCCCCAGGCCTTCATTGAAAAGCTCATGCTGCTGGCCGTGCAGGAAGGTGAGCATGTGGTGCGCCTCAAAGGAGGAGACCCGTTTATTTTTGGACGAGGCGGGGAAGAGGCCGAGCACCTGCGCGCCCTGAGTGTGGATGTACAAGTCATCAACGGAATTACAGCCGGACTCGCTGGTATCACCAGCCTGGGGGCACCCTTGACCCACCGCGACCGTGCCCACGGCGTGTTGTTTGTCACCGGTCATGCCAAACCAGGCAGCACTGGCATGGACTGGCAGCAACTGGCAGCCACAGTCCATGCGGCACAACTCACGCTGGTGGTCTACATGGGGGTGGCCGCCGCGGCACAGATCGCCCAGGCGCTGCAGGACGGAGGCCTGCCCGCCCATACGCCTGTCGCCATCATCCAGCACGCCACTTTGCCCGATCAGCGTCATGCCATCACCTGCCTGCAGAACATGGCCCGGACGATGGCCACGGAAGAGCTAGGAAGCCCCAGCGTGCTGGTGATTGGCGATGTGGTGCGTGGCGTGGCGGCCTGCGCCGCTGCGCAGCCCACAGTTGCACCAATGCTTCAGGTATGCCACGCCTGAAGTCGACCTTCGGCGGTGCTATGGCTGGCAAGGCACTGGACTGGTCTAGCCGCCGCGCACCATGGACATGATCTTGGCCGTATTCAAGCCGCGGGCGGTTTCCTGCATTTGCGGCAAATAACGCGCCTGCAGCTGACGGCCATCCTGCATCACATGCTGGTAGGCGTCCTTTAGCATGTCGGTACTGAGCGCCCGGCCACCAGCGTAGTACTGGTTGGCCACATGGCCCAGCGCGTAGGTGCTGGCAAAACTCATGCCGCTGCTCACGGCCTGCTTGCCCAGGCCACCCAGCAGGCCACCACCGACCTTGCCCAACAAGCCACCCAGCAACTTGCGGCCCGCCTGTTCCAGATATTGCGAGGTCAGGCCTACGCCCAAGGTCGCCAGAAAGTCTTTGATGTGGCCACTATCGAGTTGGTAGCCATAGCTTTGGCCAATTTGGTAGACCAGGCGCATTTGCAGCGGAATGATGGCCAGCGTCGACAAGTTCTCAGGCAACAACTCAATCGCGCCATTGAGGATGGAGGCTTTCAAAATCTTGCTGTCCATCTCCTGTGCCGACAAAGTGCCGGGGCGGCGCTGGGCTGCAGTCTGTGGCAGGGCATCTACTGCCGTCGGGTGCGGCACACTCATGCTGTCAGGCAATTGCACCACGGCCTCGGGTGCTGCAGCCACTTGCACGGGCGCATCTGCCAC